>JADFJB010000001.1 GCA_022566355.1 candidate division KSB1 bacterium | reverse complement strand
GCTAGAGATTTTCCGCTTTGTCGTGATAAGCATGATGTATTGATTTTAGATGCTCCCGGCACGGTAGGGAAGATGAAACAATTGAAAAATTTTAAAGCTGGAGTTTTAGTTATAAATTATGAGGCGGCATGGCGTAAACCGATTGACGTTGCTATAAAAAAAATTGATTGGGATATTGTACTTTACGATGAAAGTCAAAGAATCAAGGGGCCGGGTTCAAAGGCTAGCGTATATTGTGCTGCGCTCAGAACGCGCATACCCCACAGGTACGAGCTAACAGGTACCGCGCTCCCTCATTCCCCCTTAGATATTTACGCGCAATTCAGGGCGATTGACATAGGTCCATTTGGTAAAAATTATTCTGATTTTAAATATGAATTTGAAGAAATGGAAATGTTGGAATTGCACAAACCAATAATCGGCAAGCACGGTAGGAACAAAGGTAAGATGATAAACAGGGTATCCGTACATAAGAATTTCAAAAATCTCAAAGAATTTGCTAGACGAATGGGCACCATAACTTACCATTGTAATTTATCAGATGTCGATAAAGAAATCCCGCCACTCTCCCATGAAGAAATTTGTTTCAACCTGCCGCCCAAAGTAATGAAAATTTATAATGAAATGAAAACTGAATTAGTAACATGGGTGAAATCAGGTGTGCAAATTACTGCCGCCAATATATTGGTTAAATCTTTGCGCCTTCAACAGATAATAGGCGGGCACTCTAAAGATGACAATGGCAAGGTGGTGAATTTCGATGATACTAAAGAGAACTTGCTTTATGATTTTTTGCAGGACATACCAATTCAAGAACCTGTTTGTGTTTATTGTTGGTTTACTCAAGACTTGCGTGCCATTGAACGTGTTGCCAAAAAGTTAGGCAGAATGTATGGAGAAATTTCTGGGCAACGTAAAGACCTAACAAAAGATGCTTGTATGCCGGATTGGGTATGTTTGATGGGAGTTCAAATACGAAGCGGCGGCGTGGCGATAGATTTATCACGTGCGGAGCATTACGGTGTGATGTATTCCACCGGACATTCACGGGGAGACTTTGATCAAGCCTGCGCACGGCAACGTAATCCATATAAAAAGAACAAGGTGACAATGTACCACATGATTGCACGCAATACTGTAGCGCGTACAACTTACACAGCTTTAAAAAAGAAAAAAGATTTGGCAGATGCAATTATTGGTTATTTGCACGAGGAAAAATAATGGAATTACATTATGTAGAAAATAAAAATATTGTTGGTTCGAGGGAAAATTATATTTGTGTAGCAATTTGTGTTTACAACCAATTCGGTACAGATAGAATAGATATCGAATGGAATAAAACAAAACAAGTCTCTTTTGCAAAATTAAAGCACCGACAGACATAAAGAGCAACGCCTTAAATAAAATATCGTTAAAGGCATGAGCGATTGCACCATTCATGGCCAATTCGGTGCCAATACCAATACCCACCACCATGAATCCCACCTGGTTAATCAAACTGTAAGCCAGCACGCGGCGCAAATCATTCTCGATTACCGCAAAGAAAATCGGGAAAGCCGCCATGGCTACGCCAATCCAGATTAACGGATCGGCGCCGGGAAAACCCCTGGCTAATGCATAAATTGCAGTTTTGGTAGTGAAGGCACTTAGGAAAATGGCTCCACCAATGGTTGCCGACGGGTAGGCATCGACCAGCCAGGTATGAAGTAAGGGCCAAGCACAATTGATACCAAATCCAATGAAGATCAGGTAAGTGGCAAGACTTCCCAGGCCAATTTCTTCAAAGGTAATGGAGCCGGTTTCATGAATATACATGATGATACCAGCCAGTAGAACCAGGCCTCCCATTATGTGAATCAGGACATAGCGGTAAGCAGCATCCATAGAAGCCTTTTTCTTATTTGCTAAAACCAGGAATACCGAAGACACGGTAAGCATTTCCCAAAACACAAAGAAGGTTATCAAGTCACCGGCAAAAACAACTCCCAAAGCGCTTCCGGCATATACAAAGCCTGAAACATATTCGACATTGTTTTTGAAGTTAAGAACATAAATAATAGCGATGAAAGAAATGACATGAAAGATAATCCCGAAAACCCGACTAAGTCTATCCACTTCTCCGAAAACCAATTGGAAATCCAAGAAGTTTACGGCCCAATGCGTTCCAAGCGGAATGTTGAGCAGGTTAACAAAGCCAATGACAGGAAGCGCTACTAAATAGGCAGAACGCAGCTTACCTTTTAGCAATGGAATGAATAAAGCACCCACAATAAAAATAATTGCCGGTACGACAGTACTACTCATAATAATTCTCTTCCCTTTTCACCAATGGCCGTAAAACATATTTCGCGATCAATACAAGAACAACACAAGCAATGAATCCGAATATTGCATAAAATCCAGGCCATTCTTCCCAGGCAAAATGATTGTGTTTGGGAAAAATAAAATCAAACAAAAACAGGAAGCCACAAACACCAAAAAAAATGATCAATAATTTTTTAACGTTTTTGGTGCTATCCCATATATGTTTTTTATCCATTTTAATTGAATCCTATAAAAACTTACAAAATAGTATTTCTTTTACAATTTAAAGCGTTTGAATCAAGATAATTGCCAGGTAAATAATGCCGATCGAAAAAATAATGTAAAAAGCTTTTCTGTATCCCGGCCATGGTTCGTGACTTAAAACTTTTATTTCCTCTTTTGCTTCTTCCATGCCTAACTCTTCTATTATGCACCCTTCGACTCCGCTCAGGGCGCTAGTTCGTCTATTTTACTTTTTTCATCTGAAGAAAACACAGCCACCCTGAGCGGAGTCGAAGGGTGGTAGCTCCATGATGGTTCATAGCTAATTCAGAATTCCTCATCAAATTATTGTACAGCCAATTTAGCCAAATTAAAAAACGGCTGCGGATAAAAAAAGAACACGATTGTGCAAAGCGCAGTCACTACCGGCGGAATCACACACCACTTAGGCGCTTCCTCAATTTTATCTTCAAATAAAGATTCTTCCGGAGTGCAAAAAAAAGCTTTGTAAACGATGGGTAGAAAATAAGCTGCATTCAGCAGGGAGCTAACCAGGTAGATTACCAGAATTGCAATTTTATCTGCTTCCAGGGCGCCCAGGACCATATACCATTTGCTAATCAAACCTCCTGCCGGCGGTAGGCCAATTACACTTAATGAACCAATAAAAAAAGCAAACATCGTAATTGGCATTCTTTTGCCAATTCCTACCATTTCGCTAATATACTTTTTCCCTGTTGCGACAAAGATGGCGCCGGCACAGAAAAATAACGTGATCTTGCCAAATGCGTGCATTGCAATGTGGGTCATACCGCCAATAACACCCAATTTTGAAGCAAGCCCAACGCCCATGACGATGTAAGATAATTGTCCGATAGTTGAGAATGCTAATCGGCGCTTTAAGCTATCTTGCGTGAGTGCAATTAAGGAGGATGTAATTACGGTAAATCCCGCAATAAAAACGACCACTGTGTTAAGATTTTCAGCGATTAACAAGTCGACGCCAAAAATTCCGGTAAGTACTCTAACGATACAAAAAACACCCACTTTCACAACTGCAACAGCATGTAATAAAGCGCTTACCGGTGTCGGGGCTACCATGGCGCCTGGCAACCAGGAATGAAAAGGCATGATACCTGCTTTAGCAAATCCAAACAAAAAAAGTAGTAACAGGATCCACAAAGGAAAAACAATTGTTTTCCCTACAAATACGCCTTCAGATGAAAAGGTCAAATCGCCGGTGATCGCATAGGTGATCAACATAGCCGGGAGAACAAAGCCAATGGATGTGCCAAGTAAATAGGTTAGATATTTTCTGCCACCCGATCTAGCCTCTTCATCCTGGTGGTGAGTAACCAACGGAAATGTAGATAGCGAAAGCATTTCATAAAATAGATACAACGTAAACAGATTGCTGGCAAAGGCAACACCCAGGGTTGCAGATAACGATAAGGCAAAAAATTTGAAATACCGTGTTTGTGCGTGTTCGTTGAGGCCGCGCATATAACCAATCGAGTAAACCGATGTAATAATCCAAAGTGAGGAAGCCACAAGAGCGAACAGCATGCCAAAAGCATCTACTTTAAATTGTATTGCCAGGCCGGGAAGCACCTTGAAAAGGGTCAACTCATAAGTGTTGCCATCAAGAATCCAGGGCAGCATAGAAACGACTAATAGAAATTTCGCACTTGCAGCCAATAGGGTCCAAAATTCACGTATATTGGGTTTGCGGCTGCTAAACGATATGGGAATGATGGCTATTGCAGAAACTAAGACAACAAGTAAAGGTGTGTATGAAACGATATTTTTCATATTCTACAAATCCCAGATCCAAGTCTCAAAGTATGCCTTCGGGTATAACAAAATCAATCAAATTGGTGACTATTTCGTTTGTGTATAAACCTAGTAATATTAATGATATACTAACGATCACCAAGGGCACGACCATACTCATTGGCGCTTCTTCCATCGTTATCTTTTCATCATGATGATCGTGATCTTCATTTCCAGTAAATTTTCGATAATAACCAATTTCAAATAATCTGAAAAACATAACCGCGTTGATTAAACTTGAAAAAACCAAAGCAGCACCAAAGCCCCAATGTCCGGCTTGAATCGCGCCGGAGATAAGATACCATTTGCTGAAAAACCCACATGTGGGCGGAATGCCAATCATGGCAAATGCTCCAATCACAAATGCGACCATGGTTACAGGCATCTTTCTAAAAATTCCTCTCATACTTTCGAAAGAGCGACTCTTTGTTCTATAAATGATACACCCCATTGCCATAAATAGACAGAGTGTCATCATAGCATCGCTAAAAATATGATAGATCGCCCCGGTAATACCCAATTTATTTGCAAGCCAAACACCGCCAACCATATACCCTATTTCTGCAACAACGATGTACGTCAGCATTTTCCTGAGATCTCTCTGGGATAAGGCAAAGAGGGAACCGGCAATAATAGCAATCACAGCCCACCACACAATCAGGTTTTGCCATTTAAGAACATTGAAAGTAAAGTCAGATGAAAATACGGTAAACATGATTCGAATCATCACATACACAGAAACTTTCGTCATTAAGGGACCTAAAAGACAGGCCGACGCAGTTGGTGCGTAAGCATATGCATTCGGCAGCCATCCATGCATCGGAAAAAATGCCATTTTAACCCACATGCCAACCATGACCAAAATAAAAGCAGTCAATACTGCTTTACTCGAATAAAGTGCAGGCAGCAGTTGACCAATGTCGAGCATATTTAACGAACCGGTTTTGAGGAGTAAATAGCCGACTCCCAATAAGTAAAAACTTGCTCCGATTGTGCCAAATATCAAATAATTAAATGTTGCCATGTAGGCCCTGCCGCCACCCATCGCTATCAAAGCGTAAGCGCTCAATGCAGCTATTTCTAATAAAACATAAAGATTAAAAACATCGCCTGTTATTGTCATTCCAACTAAACCGGTGACGGAAAGGGTATAGATAACATAAAACGGTACGATTTTTCCCGGTAATTCCTTTTTAACGACTTCCTTTGAATAAATAGCAGTTAATAACGAAACTACTGTAATCATTAAGAGAACCGGAGCGTTTAGATGATCGACGTTGTAGCTTATTCCAATAGGCGGGCTCCAACCCCCCAAATGATAGGATATTGCCCCTTCATTAAGGACTCGAACAAGGGTTATTAGTGCAGCTACAAAGGTACTGCTCATTGCCACGATGGTTAGAGGTAAAGCCAATCTTTCGTTGGTATAACTAACAATTGTGGTAATTAAAGCGAACAATAGTGGAATAACAACAATTAAAACCGGCGCATGCTCTACAACTGTTCTAGGAAAGATATCTAACATTATTTTATCTGTTCCAAAATCTCGTCTTCTTCAACCGTGCCATATTCTTTGTAAATTTTCTGAATTAAACCAAGAGCAACCCCCAGTGTGCTGACCCCAACGACAATTGCAGTAAGCATTAAGATTTGTGTCAATGGATTGGCATAATCTGCAGCATGAATGACATTTTCTACATGACCAGCTACTTCATGACCGTGTTCCAAAATTGGAATTGTTGATCCTTCTTTTGTACCAATTGAGATATAAAACAAGATCACGGCTGTTTGAAAAATAGACATTCCGATGATTTTTTTCACCAAATTGTTTTTGGCCATCATCGCCCAAAGACCGATCATCAGCAATATGACAAAAATAAAATAATTATATTTAGCGATGATTATGTCCATTATAATCCTCTGTCCAGCCTGCCATGAGAAGCTAAATCTACATAAATCGAGAACATAATAGCAACTACCGTTAGTGCAACCCCAATTTCTACTCCAAGCATACCATGGGATCTTGCCATGATTTCATCTGTAGCGGGTAGCACGATATGCCAAGCGCTATAATCGAGGAAATTGCCTCCAAGTATTATGCTAATCGCACCAATGCCTGCATAAACCAGAACACCACAAGCAGCAATAAAAATAGTTGTTTTTTCTGAAATCTTTTTGAGCGCTTTTTGAAGATCAAATGCAATTGCAAGAAGAATCAGACTTGCACCTAAAATTACGCCTCCTTGAAACCCTCCACCAGGGCTATGGTGGCCGTGGGCAACGACATAAAGAGCGAAGATTTGCATGAAAGGAATTAGAAACCTACATGCTGTTTGTACAATAATACTGCCAGATTGCCCTGATGTCTCATGCTCTCTTTTTATTATTTGATCTTCTTTTCTTTTGGATCTGCGCAGCATGGCGATAATCGCCAGCCCAGCAACGAAAATAACACAGGTTTCAAACATGGTATCAAAACCACGATAATCTGCCAGCACACTGGTAACGACGTTTGGAACGTTTGTATCTTTAAGGGAATTTTCCAGGTAATATTTGGAAACGTAAGAATTGACTGGGGACCCGGAATCGCCCCAAGCCGGGAAATCACTTTCCGCATAAATTAACACTGAACCGGTAATGATCATCACAAACAGGGCAAATATCTTCAATCCTTTGTTCTCCTTGTCGTATTAAAAGCCGTTGCGATGAAGAAAACCGTGCTGACACCGGCACCGACGGCCGCTTCGGTAAATGCAACATCCACCGCACCCATTCCAATCCATAGTAAGCACATAATAAAACTATAAGCGCCGAAAAGAATGGCCGCACTCATTAAATCTCTCACTTTCAAAGATGCTATCGCAATGATAACGACAAATGTCAAAAAAATAAAATCTAACTGCCAAATCATAATCGCTACCTTTTATTCATATTATTCATACTTTTTTTTGGTTTTGTCCAGTGTTTTACACCGGTTTTATCACCGGCATCCATAATTGCATGTGTTGCAGTTGGGCTTGCTATTAAGATAAATCCAGCAATGAGCAAGATTTTCAAACTAACCAATATGGAAGAAAATGTAATGTGTCCAATATCGTGTAAATTAAAAACAGCAAATCCAAGAAGTATTAATACAGTGGATAAAGTGTCTCCTTTGCCTGCAGCATGCATTCGAGTATAAAAATCAGGAAATCGAAGCACGCCAATTACCGTACCTAGGAAAAAAAACAATCCGGTACAAATAAGAATGATTGAAAGCGTATTTATAATCATGATTGCTCCGTCTCAATTGAAGATGGTTTTTCTTCAGGATGCATAGATGGATATCTCTGGAAATACCGGGATGCGGCAATCGAGACAATAAAATTCAACAATGCATATCCAAGGGCTATGTCCACAAACATATCTACCCGGTTGAAAATAGTACCAATAATGATAATTAAAACGGTTGTTTTAGTCCCAACTAAATTAACACCTACGATTCGATCAATGACTGTTGGGCCTAATATAGCTCGAATTAATGCACAACCCATCAATAAAGCCAATGTTACAGCAACTATATTAAAGAAAAATTCCATCAACTGAAGTCCTTAAATACGTTAGCGATGCGATTTTCCATATCACCGGGTGCTCCCGCAGCTATTTTTTCAGTTAAAGCATGAACTACGAATTCATCGCCTTCTATTCTAATCGTGATGGTTCCTGGTGTCAAAGTAATTGAATTGGCCAATACTACTTTGGCAAAATCATTTTTCAGAATGGTTTTAAATCTAATAACACATGGATCCAGAAGATTGATCATTCGGGGATGGAGCGCTAAGTATATCACACTCAGGTTGGCTTTTATGATTTGTAACAGCAACCAAAAACTATATGCGATAAATTTAGGTAAAATCAAAAAGTAAACTGATATTCCTTTTGCTTTTTTGCGAAGAAAAAGATCCTTTGTCCATTGGGCAATAATAAGACAACTAATAATACCCAGGGTTAAATGGAATAAATCAAATTTCCCAGAAAGTAAGACCCAAAATACCAATAATGTGAAAAAAGATAGTATTCGATACATCCTTGTTTCTCAGTTTTTACTGTCTGTAAAAAATAAAAAAAAATCTCAATTGCAATATATTTTTTTTTGAGCCCAAAACTTAGCTATAGGGTATAAACAGAAAGTTTGTTAAGATAAAAATCTGTAGGATTAATTGCAAACCTGAAAACGATAATAAAGATTCTTAATCTTTAAATTCAAGAATCATTTTATTCGGCTGTTCCCACAACTTATTTAACCTAATATTTCGACAATACTCGCCAGTTTTTTCACCATTTGTGAATATACAGAATATTGGCATTTGTGTCGATAAAATGATTATTACTTCAAAGAAATTTTAAGTAAAATAATTTTTTTTGAACCTATTTTGTTTGAGTACAATTATGATCGAACCATCGATCGACTATAGACATTCAGAAATTGAATTGGCGGTTGAAGATCTTGTATTTTGTCAACATCAGAATGATAAAGTCATTATCCAATTTCGCAATATTTCACATTTATGTAAGCAGCATGCAAAGAAAATTCATGAATATCTAAAATACCAGGTTCGTGGTGATAAGGATGTGGTTGTTGATCTTAATGGCATAATCAGTGTTGACGCCCAGGGATTGGCTGTTCTTATTTATTTTCATAAAAAAGTAACGGACCAAAATAGACACCTCACCTTGACCAATCCATCTTCTTCGATTCGTAAGCTTCTTTGGTTTACGGAAATAGACAGGTTAATACCCATAGAAAGTGAAAATGAGATTAATTTTGCTATTTCACCGGAAGTGAATTCAATTATAGATATTTATGATCCGGTTTCTCTTTTAACCCGCGAAAAGAAATACAGATGAAAGCAGGCGTTATTTTCCCCAGTCAATCCTTCGATGCACTCAATTTTTGGATTGTATTCACGATTTTTTTAGTTTGTTTTTTATGGATTCTTTACTCTCGTTGGGTTTTACATAAGAATAGAAAAAAGGAATCCGTTTGGATAGCCATCCTTTTCTTTATGATCTTGGGAATAGACTTGGAAAACCCGGTTAGTTTTGTCATTTTTACACCATTGGTTTTTTCCTCCCTTCTTGAGTTTTTGAGAAAAAATCAAAAGTCGGCAGGGACAGAAAGCGAGGAAGTAGAAGGGTTAGAATCATTAATCAAAGAAAATTCTCTACTGAAAAAAAGAGTATTGGATACACCAAAAACCTTTTTTTCACAAGCCAATTTTTTTTCAAATCTAATAACATTAAATGAAATCCAACTCATACAAAGTGTTGTAGAATCCACTGTAAACTTCCAATCAGCTAACCAGGCTTCATTATATAAATATGAAAAAACTTCAAACAAATTCCACCTAGCTGCAAGACACCATCATTCAACAGGCTTACAGTTAGAATCAAATTCAAGTATTGATGACCGGATTCTCTTTCTCATTAGTGAAGCAAAGAGAACCATAACCATCCAGGAAATATACCGCAATAATAAGCTTTACCAACTTTGGCAAAACTCATTCAGTAAAGCAATGCTCTATTCGCCAATTTACAATGAGGACGAGCTAATCGGCATATTAACAATCGATGATATTGAGTTCTTTCGCTTGCATCGTGATACAGTACGAGATATGCAGGTCATTGCAAAACTTACTGGCTTATTGTATAGAAACATTCTCGTCCACCAATCGTTGTTGACGAATAACAAAACCTCAAATTCCGAGGATAATACAAAATACCCAAACTTTCTAATAACAATAAATAACGAATTTAAACGGGCAAACCGTAACCAGCTTCCGCTTTCCATAATGCTAATAGCTATGGAAGCAAATAGCGAGGAACAAGCCCAACTATTACCTGAATCTTCCCTGCTTGAACAAATAAAATCAAGTTGCTTGGAAAATTTGCGGGATGTAGACTACTTATTCGATGGTGATAAAGCAGGTCAATTTTGGGTTATTCTTCCATTTACTAATTTTGATGGCTTATGTTATGTTATGGAAAGGATAAATGTGATTGTCAAAATGGATTTGGCTGATCAAACATTATTTACCTGCCACTTTGGCTTCAGTTCTTCCCACCCGGGACTTCAACAACCACGCCAAATGGTACAGGCATGCCAGGATTCGTTACAACTTCATAAAACAGTATCCGAATTAGTTCATCGTAAAAAAATAAAGGCAGCCGATGTCGGCGTATGAAAATCTCACCTTCAGAACTAGCAGTTAACAAAGATCCCGCAAATATTTCTATTCAAATAATAAATGAGTTAGACAGCTATGTCCCCAATTGGTATTATGAATTAGAACCAACGATTAATAAACTGCATGATCACGATCCGACGCTGCGTTATGAAGCAATTCACAAACTTAAAGCTACTAAGACCAGGTCGTTTGTAAAACAGCTACAGCCTTTCAAATTTGATTCAGCCGCTATTGTCAGAAACGCAGCTCAAAACAAGCTCAGGCCGATAGAATCCTATTACCGGGCTAAATTTTTTTATTTTGAAAATAAAATGAAAAAGTTTCCAAACTATGCCGGTTATAGACTTGGTTTTGCGATTATCTGCTTACGGTATTGTCAAATGTGGGTGCAAGATACAAAATTACAAGATTATTTTTTGCGTGACGCATTGAGGCAGTTAAATCGATTAATCCGAACTGTTGAACCCAAGAAATGCTATTTTTATTATCGGGGACAGGTTCTAAAAACTATGCATCAAACGACATTGGCAATTGCGGACTTCAAAATAGTATTGGAAAAAGATCCCAAACATTGGGGAGCTATTTTAAAACTGATTGATTTATATATAAATAATAAACAACCTCACAAATCTTTTAACCTACTCCAAACACACCAGGACTCCATACCCGAGGCATTAAAAGAATATCTTTTACGTTTGAATACGAATTAAAGGATTTATGAGAATCTGTTATTCAGCAGGAATTGAAGTAATTTCGTGCGGCTCTACAACAATTCTGCCAAAACCGAAACTTGTATTTTTACCTAAGTGTAACAGCTCTGCTAATCTTACTATCCCCCAAAATTCAGTAATATTTCCTCTATAAACTATATTTCCTAAAGAACCGGTTTTCCTTACATCAACTCGTTGCGTAAACGATGACTTTTTGTCTTCCTGATAAAACTTTTCGCTAATTGTCCTTACTACACCGCTTTTATATAGAATTTCAGGGAATTCCATGAAATCCTCGTAGCCGCAATATCTATAGGCCAGGTTTGCAACACGAGTTAGTACATTTCGAAGTACTCCTCTAAAATGTAAATGCCAATCTTCTGTCCCCAGTCTCTTCATTCGTAAAGGAGTAACCAAGTTAACCTGAATTTCTTTAATCTCTTTGTATTCGCTTCGATATTTTTCGTACAATTCTCCCAATGAAAACGTCGCGTCGTCTGATGTCGGAGAATCCGGATTCCAAATATAATTACCTGAAACATAATTTTCAAAAAGATCAAACGGTACTACATTCTTGATAAAGAATCTACCACCGCTAAAGCCTATCCCATCTTTGCCAAGGGCGTGAAGCGCTGCTATAAAATAAGAAAAATAACTGATTGCTTCACCAATTAAAATCAAATCCAGGGTAAATTCTTCATCCCTACTAAAGTAAGTTTTTTGGGTGAGGGATGGTTCAAAAATAAATGGTTTGGGTGGCGTTTGGAATCTTTTATTTTTTGGATCTAGAGGTAGATTTGCGCTTTCAAAAACAACAAAATAGGGGCAATCTTGCCCTAGTTGACAGTCATCACAAGGCCCATTATTTGCTTTGCAAGTTATTTGTTTGAATAATGGAATAAAGTCTCTACGGAGAGAATTATTTGTCCCGCGATCCATTTTTACTTCATCTTCCGCTTGCATAAAAAAGCGGTATTTTACAATTTTTATATCTTTAAATTTATCTTTCAGTGTATCCATAAATGAGCTTTAATTTTGCTCTATCCTCTATTTTAGCCCCTTGTAAATCCCTTAGATAAGAAATTAATCATGGGATTGAAAAAATAGAAAATTGATTTTATTTAATCAAGTTTATTACAAGTTGTATTATATTGTATAGAAAAAAATCTCACAGATCAATAAAAAAAGCAGAAAAAACAAAAATTCCATTTTTTATTAATTGGTTTCCTAACCATCAAATTTTTCAATATAGAGTTGACCGCAAGCTGCAAATATGTCTCTCCCTTTACTTCTACGTACTGTAACCGGAACCGGAAAGGAAGCTAACGCTGAAATAAAATGTTGAATTTTATCTTCTGATGATGGAGAATATCCAAGTTCTGTAGCGTTATAAGGAATTAGATTAATTTTGCATGGGAT
Source organism: candidate division KSB1 bacterium (assembly GCA_022566355.1). Taxonomy (NCBI): domain Bacteria; kingdom Pseudomonadati; species Candidatus Zhuqueibacterota bacterium. The sequence goes on along the minus strand of JADFJB010000001.1, from coordinate 112,527 downwards.
ATTGCTTAGTAGTTTTCTTAACCTTAATGCATCATCCATTGAATCGTTTACATTTTCTAAAAGTACATATTCAAAAGTTACCCTACTTTTCGATCGATCCGTATAATATTTCACTGCTTTGAGTAATTCATCGAGTGAGTATTTCTTGGTGAGCGGCATCAATTTACGGCGCATATTTTCAGTGGTTGCATTTAATGATATAGCCAGCTTAAAACGATGTTCTTCATTGGCAAAACGCAAGATAGCTGGAATTATGCCACTGGTAGATATGGTTATTTTTCTTTTACTGATTGCAATTCCTTCAGGATCGGAAATTAAATACGCAGCTTGAATGACTGAATCATAATTTAAGAAAGGCTCACCCATGCCCATCATAACAATATTTGTGGCTTCCTGCCCCATATTTCGCTCTGCCATTAAGACTTGATCTACTATCTCACCCGCTGACAAATTTCGTATAAATCCCATCAACCCAGTTGCACAAAACCCACACTTTAAAGCGCAACCGACCTGTGAAGATAAACAAATGGTTTTGCGGTCATCCACTTCCATAAAAACAGTTTCTACTTGTTTACCATCCATTAATTCAAATAAATATTTAGTAGTTGGTTCATAGCTGGATGACAGCTTTTGCGATAATTTTAAAAGACTAATCTCAGCACTCGGTTCTAACGATTCACGGACTGATTTCTTCAAAGTCGTCATCGCTGAAAAACTGGAAACATTTTTTCTATACATCCAATGAAAGAGCTGTTTAGCACGGTATGGCTGCATCCCCAAACTCTGGACATACTCTTGTAATTGCTCTAAGGAAAGTCCTTTTAAATAAGTTTTTGTTGAATATCCTGAAATACTCATTTTTTTAGTAGCGGTAATATCGGAACTAGAATCAAAACTTCTCATTTACTATGTACTTGAATTCATTATAAAAATATTTTAATATAAAACTTTAATGTACAGTTTTGTGATTGGCGTCGCAAGGAAAAGTAATTGATATTATTTAGGATATATCATAAGTTAAGTTAAAATAAATCAAATCTGTAAATAACTGTTTGCAGACTTGATAATTTGTTATCTCAACGGTAAATATAATTAACTTTAGGATTCTACATTTGGAGGAATTCCAATGGCAAAGGCGCTAAAAAAAATAAACGATGTGGATTTAGTTGATCAGTTGCGGGAAACTTATGAAGTTTTATTGAAAGAAATTGGTAAAGTAATCATTGGCCAGCATGACATAATCCACCAAATGATCATTACATTACTTTCAAAGGGGCATTGCTTAATAATCGGAGTTCCTGGTCTGGCAAAAACATTATTGATTAGTACTCTTTCAAAAACATTAAAGCTCGAATTCAACCGAATTCAATTCACACCTGATTTAATGCCGGCCGATATTACCGGAACAGAAATCTTAGAAGAGGATCTAAGTACAGGTAGGAAAACACCTCGTTATGTTAAAGGACCGGTTTTCACTAACATTATTTTGGCAGATGAAATTAACAGGACCCCTCCAAAGACACAGGCTGCTTTATTGCAAGCAATGCAAGAACATGAAGTGACAGCAGCAGGTGTAACGTATAAATTAAGTGAACCATTCTTTGTGCTAGCCACCCAAAACCCGATTGAGCAAGAAGGTACTTATCCACTTCCGGAAGCACAATTAGATCGTTTTATGCTTAATTTATGGATTGATTACCCGGATGAAGATGATGAAGTTCAAATTGTAAAATATACAACATCAGCCTATATTTCAGATCCAAAAGTAGTTATGCATGCAGAAGACATCATTCTTTACCAGAATTTGGTTCGACGTGTGCCTGTTGCAAGTAACGTAATTAATTACGCAGTTAAATTGGCTCGAATGACACGTCCTACTAGTAATAATGCTCCAAAATTCATTCGAGATTGGATTAACTGGGGAGCTGGTCCACGTGCATCTCAATTTTTAATTCTCGGCGCAAAAACCAAATGTATTTTGGAAGGCCGCCCCACACCTGAGATAGACGATGTGCGGTCAATGGCAATTCCAGTCCTGCGTCATAGACTGGTTACAAACTTTAATGCTGAAGCGGAAGGCGTAGATACTGTAAGTATTATTAATAAGCTACTGGAAAAAGTTTAAGTTTATGCAATCAAAATCTGCCAATATCTATCAACGTTATTTAAGACCGGATGTAGTGTCCAGATTGGGCAGGCTGGATCTGATTGCACGAATGGTAGTTGAGGGATTTATTATTGGCTTGCACCGTAGTCCCTACCATGGATTTAGTGTTGAATTTGCCGAGCACCGCCAATACATGCCTGGTGACGACATAAAGCACCTCGATTGGAAGGTTTATGGAAAAACGGAGAGATATTATATAAAGCAGTTTGAAGAGGAAACAAACCTAAAGTGTCACATCTTACTAGACACTTCAGCATCGATGGGGTATACGTCGGGGAAAATTACAAAACTACAATATGGCATCTATCTTTCAGCCGCATTATCTTATTTAATGCTAAATCAACAAGACGCAGTTGGATTGGTTATATTTGATCAAAAAATTAGACAATACTTCCCACCCAAAGCCGTAAATTCTTATTTAAAACAGCTATTAATTGCACTCCATAACTGCAAAAGCTCCAGTAAGACGAATATCAGTTCAGCATTTCATGAAATGGCTGATCGTATTAAAAGGCGAGGTCTTATCATTGTAATTTCTGATCTTTTTGATGATAGATCGGCAATATTATCAGGGCTAAAGCATTTTCGTCACAACAACCATGAGGTGATTGTCTTCCATATTTTAGACCCGGAAGAAAGAAGATTCGATTTTCATGGGGAAGTTATTTTTGAAGATATGGAAACAGGTCAACAAATTTTAACCCAGCCCGCACATATTAGGAAAGAATATCGGAAAAAGGTTGCAAAATTCATAAAACAGTTCCGAAAAGAATGCAGAGAAAACCGTATTCATTATATTCTTATGGATACAACGGAACCTTTCGACAAGGCTTTATTTGAATACCTGGTTAAAAGAAAAAAAGTAGGTTGAATTGTCTAATTATAATTAATTATGGCTAAATGAAAAGGTGCGTTCCTGTTCATCCATCCTTTTACTACATTCCAATAAAATTTCAATCGTGGATTTTTTAATATTTGTAGTTTTAGGTTCCTCCCCTATTTCGAATTCAAATTTACCGGTTTTCCAACTAAACATGCGGTAGATAGCTTCTTCACCCTCTAGATCATCCAATTTAGCCTGGACAATTTTTCCTTCATATAAATAGATTGAACCTCTTTGATATAAATTAGACAACCATAGTCTTCCTGATTTGCTATTGTTGTGCAACCATTGAATAAGTTCAAGAAGGAGAAATTCACCTAACTCCCCATTAAATACACTCAATCGTGATATTCCTTTGTTGGCAAATACTTGAAATCTCGAAACCAAGGCTTCAACACGGACCATAAACTCACGGGCGGATATGGGCTTGATCAGTATTCCATCAACACCCGACCGATAGCTGTTTAGTTCTATCTCTTTGTTATTTGAATTCGATAAAATAATGAACGGAATATGATTCAATTTATAGCGATTGCGAACAGCCCAGCACAGTTCCAAGCCGGACAATTTTGGTAAATTCAACTCTGCAACAATAGCCAGAGGGTTTATATTTTGAATTAACTCTAACGCCTCTTCCCCATCATCACTTATTGAAATATCATAACCTGCCCGTTGAAGAGGGTCGTATATTTTTTTTATGCTGGTTTCGTCACTACTTGCTATTAATATCTTTTTACTTTCCATATCAAAATCACTTTGTCATTAAATAGACGTTAATTTAGATACTGTTATCAGTTGATAACCACGATCTTTTAATCCGGTAATAATATCCGTTAACTTTTTTTGAGGATAATCATCTTTTCGTTCACTTCCCATATGCATTAAAATAATGGAACCATTAGCGCCGTGCTTTTGTGTATCGGCAAAGTTTAAAATCTTCGAACGGATTTGGTCTGCTGAATTATAATTTGGATTGGATGTATCGGCAATCCAATCCTTGGTATCCATACTATTGCCAATACCATCACCTTGTGTCCAACTTACGTGTTTGTAGCCAAGCTCTGCAGCCCACTCCCTGATTTCCCGGTTCTGCTCTCCAAAAGGCGCTCGCCAAAAAGGTACAAGATCCATCCCCGTAAGACTGCTAAAAGCAACTTCTGTTTTTATTAACTCTTCTTGAAAGGATTCTTTAGTAATTTCAGGTCTTGTGATATGTTTTTTATTTTCTCCATAAGTTGTGAGGTGTGGATGACTCATTGTATGGTTGCCGACTTCATGACCCTCTGATGTTATTCTTAAAACGGTTTCCGGATAATCATTAATAAATTCTCCAGTTAGAAAAAATGTAGTCTTTACATTATATTCTTTTAATGCATTCAGGATTTCTTCACTCATATTGTTAAGCGATCCCCCATCAAATGTTAACGCAATTTGGGGACTCTGTTTATTTCCTCTACTCAATGTCTGCGTTAGATATTTTAGTGATGGTGTATTATAACGAAAATCCATTGTTTCTAAAGCTACACGTTGCCCGTCCATAGACATCATTTGTATCGAAAAAACTTTGTGCCTCCGGGTCAATTTTACTTGTTCGAAAAAAAATTTCCCGTCTTCCGGTTTAACAACTTGGATTAATTCATCTCCTGAAAGAAGCATAACAACCGAATTTTCCTCAGCCTCTCCTATAATATTTATTGTCTTATAATATATCATTCCTTTGGTTTCAACCGGTTCAGTAATTTTCAATTTATGGTACTGATCTAAAAATCCATCGACTATTGAATTTGAATTTCCCAATGTCAATTTTATAGATTTGATTTCATCACTTAGTTGCCGGTTAATCAAAATAAGCCAACCTACTAAAATTGTGAGAATTGCGACACCAATCCACGGACTATGTAATATTTTTATACGCTGAAAAGATTGAATGATTGGCGAGGTAGCTTTAGTAAATAGAAAATTTTGCCAGCAATTTAAACTACAGAAAATATGATGTGACTTCGTTATCTGGCATTCTGTGCAAATGGATCTATAGCATGAATAACATTTTCTAAATGTCAGTGTTTCAGGATGTTTATAACAAAATTGCTGATCTTTTTGCATAGTACTACAAAAATAAATGAATAGTTACATGAAGAAGTAGCTAAATCGGATGGAAAAAGTCAAGTTAAATCAGGAAATAGTGTAGAATAAAGCTTAGTAAGAAAAACCTGAAATTATAATTAAGGATCAATTCTTTCTAAAGAATCTGCTATTTGTTGGATTTCAATGCGAGAAAAATTCCCAATCAGCAAGAAAGAATGACGATTAACCTTCTTAATTATCATCTGTTGAAAGCTATAATTCTGTCCCTTCCGATTTTTGGGCTGGTTTAACAGCCTTTCAAAAGACTTGGGGGGGGGGCCTTTAATCTCAAAAATGGAAAGATTTAATAGGCCATCTGTGTAGTGAAAATGAATAATATTTCTACCGGTTTCTTGTTTAAAAACAATGGAAATTAGCTCGAATCCATCCGGCAGGTATTCAGGTAAAAATGGAGTAACTTCTGTTTTGTTAATCAACTCGGATACAGTCTTGTATCGACTACCCGGTCTTTTCCCTGTCCTTCTATGGTATTCGTTTTTTGCGCCAACTTTTGCAATTATACTATCCGGTAAGGTAACACCATACTCTATTTTCTTAAACTCATGTCGCATAGTTAATAATTCATTTTGATCGGAATAATAAACAATTTCGCGTTTCAAAATAAAATAATTGGATTCATCAAACCACAATCGAATTCCAAATCGCGGTAAATGAACCGGCTTTACATTCAACCGGACGGTCTTTTTCCCCGCAATGGATTCTCCGGAATATTTTTCAACTAAATAATTCTTTGAAAATAAATTCAAGTATTTACGCTTTGGGAATAAATCAAATTCACGATTATTCCTTTGGAATGCATGTCTACGCATTCTCTTTTTCTCTGAAAATTTTCTTTGTGTATCTTTGCTTCTTTTTTTTGCACCTGATAATTTGGGTTCAAGATAATAAATAGAGGGTGGCAGTGCCCAGACAGTAAAAAGCATTATTCGTGGTTTTTCTCTCTTATATTCAATCTCTAGAAGACCATTATAAACAATCTCAGACCTTGATTGTTTCATTTTCCCCAATATTTCTACCACTTCACTCTTACTCAAAGTTTGAGTAAATCCCTGAGTGGAAAATTGACCAACGAGGAGAATTAAAAATACTAGCGCTAGGAGTATTTGAAGATACTTCCTATTCATTTGAATTTGTGCTCTCATAATATGCCCAATCATATTCTACTTCTTTGACGACATATACTGGGTTGGCAGCAGAAACTTCGTTAAATGACTCCATATAGTATTCGATTGAATCTGAAGTTAAAATTTCGACCGGTTGATCGTTTCGAAAACCAATTTGCCATATTGCAAAAGAAATTGTAGCAACAGTCAAACCTGCAAAAACTACCCGACTCGCAAATGATTGAAAAAAAGATCGACTAACTTGGGTTTCTGGTTCCGGTTTTAAAGTCATGGCTGGTTGCTTAAGCTGTGGTTCCAGTTTCTGGTATATACCGGCAAGATAATTTGCTGTTACTTTCTTTGGAAGCGTTAGATTTTGCATGGACTTAAGCAAGTCATCTGCTTTAAAGTATTGATTTAACTTTTCCTGGCAAACGTCACAATGATTAAGATGGTAGATCTGCTCTTCTGAAAGAATCTTCGAAAATTCGTTCAAATTAACTGTTTTACTTAATTTATTTTGAACATTTTTACACAGCATAATAATTACTCCAGGTTATTTAATCTCCTTCGAAAGATATTTGCGCATTTTTTCTTTTGCATAATAGAGTCGTGATTTCACTGTCCCAACCGAGCATCTCATTATTTCGCTAATTTCATGTTCTTTAAAACCTTGCATTTCGTGCAAAATAAGGACGTCACGATGTGAATTAGTTAATTTGGCCAACGCATTCCAAACCATTTGTCGCGTTTGGAAATCTGTAGATGATGCTTCTTCACCTGTCAATTGATCTACTAAAAATCCATTATTATCTTGGCCAATCTGTTGAAATAATGAAAAAAATTTAATCTTTTTCTTTCTATTCAAAACATTTATACACTGGTTCACTAATATTCGAAAAAACCACGGTTTGAATTTCTGCATCGAGTCAAATGATCCCGCTTTTAAATAGACTTTTACAAAAGCATCTTGTGTTATATCTCGTGCATCCTCCCAATTGTGTAAATAATGATAAGCCAGGCGTAATGCATCCTCCTGATATCTTGTAACCAATGTGTCGTATGATGATTGATCTCCATTTTGTATAGTGACCATTATTTGTTCATCGGTCAATATTGTGCCAATCTTAGATGTTTTTGTTTCCAACTCGGCTTTCCCATGGTAATACTACGAACTCAAATAAATTTGATTTATCCTATAGAATATATATTTATGTCTATGTATTCAATCACTTTTCTTTTTTTATCTTTACTTTGTTTATTATCTGTTTTCTTACAGGTTTCACTAGATCTTCTCTGTAATTCTTGCGTAAACCAGGATATCCTTATGCTCTTGCTTTGAATAGTTTACAATCTCTTAGTAAGAATGGTTCAAAATATTAGCTAAAAACGAATTCCTGGGAAGAATTAAAAATCAACAGTGGAATGGCGAAATAAAGAATATTGTACTAACTCAGAAAAGTATTTTATAGAAGGATTTGTTGCGCTAAAGGGCAGGTTACCCAAAGGATATATTTAGGTTTATTCTCCCACGGTTCTATAAATTTCTTCCAAAATATTAATGTTAGTTGTTAAATTGTACCTGGAATAAATTAATTGTTTTGCCCTAATTCCAAACTGTTTTCTAATTTCCGGATGGTAGTATAAAGTTTGAATTGCCGAAACAAGTGAAAGTGAATCACCCGGCTCCACTAAAATCCCAGACACAAAATCTTTGATGATTTCTTTAATAATACCCTCATTAAATGCAATTATCGGCAATTCCAAAGCCATTGCTTGCAACACCCAACTTGGTATGCAGCCGTTATGGGGATCTTTTACAAGACTACTGGGAATAACCAAAACACTGGAAATATTCATCCATTCTAGCATCTCTTTTTCTGACAATTCGTCATGAAAAGTCACCATATGTTCCAGGCTCTTATCGTATACAAGGTATTTAAAACGATCAAAGGTTAAACCATCTCCTATGAACTCACATTGAAAAATAATATTTCGTTCTGCAAGTACATTAAAAGCATCCAACAATGCATTAAATCCTTCAATTGGCTCATTTGAACAAAACACAATTATCCTAAATTGATCGTCTTTTTTGGCTTCTTCCGGTGTATTACCATTTAAAATAATACTCTGATAATGTGGCCATATTGGAATTTCTAATTTACCATAAGAATTCATAAGAAGTTGTTTACTGGATTTCGTTCTTGTTAGGAGACCTTTAGCTTCAGATATTGCACACATAATTTTGCCGTTTTTCTTAACCAAAATTTCGGATTCCAAAGTAATCAAATATGGCTTTTTTGTTAAACGGGAAATTAACCAGGCAGTTTGAATGGCAAAATAAGAACCTTGTACATGAATTACAACTTTAGGATATTTACATATTTTTCTCGCTATCCAAGCAATTCTCAGAAACTTAGATAAAAATTTAATCATAAATGGTAGATTTTTATAATTGTCCTTTGCCAAAACAAAGAAACAGGTAATAATAACATGTAATTTCGTAATCAATAGAAAAATAAATGACCAGATAGAAGAAAAAGTGGTTTTCCAGTTCGGGCAAAACACGGAACCATTCAATTCCTGAAGATGATTTTCATTAAATATATTATCGTTACGGTTTATACAAAATATGGATAACGGAATTTTTCTGCTACTTAATTCTTTAATTTCCAACGCTAAATTCGAATCTATATCTTTACTGGATTGATCGAATAAAAAAACAATGCGATTTTGATTGTTTGAGTTAAGCATTATATTACACTCTATATTTAGAATTAAAATAAACCTAACTTTTTTTGCTAACCGAATAAAAAGCTAAGATTTTTACAGTTTATTAATTGAAAGCAACTTATTGATAATTAACGTTGGGGAGATAATTCCAAAGTCAGTATTTTTCGTATCTGATCCGGTTTTATTGGTTTCTGAAGAATTTCATTTGCCCCATTTTTCATTGCACGAATTGCCGATCTTATGGAATGATTTTCTGTTAAGACAATGATCGGTATATTTTTTTGTTTTTCTCTCATATACGAAATGACTTCGCCGGATATTGAACCCGGCATATTAAGCTCTGTCACTATGGCATCAAATAATTTTTCATTCATAGCCTTCTTAACTTGGTATTCATTTGTACACACAGTAACAAAATAACCCCATAATTCGAAAACACTACGCATCACTTTCAAGCTATTCAAATCATAATCCACAAGAAGAAGATTCATATTCATCACTCTATCAGTTAATAGTTCGAATCATTTGGTTACCTGGGAGGCATATGTCGAGTATTGGTTCAGGTACTATATAATTTGGGAAAAATATACGGATTTCAAAGCCTTAAGCGAGGCTTTTAAGAAAAGTCAAGGCTTTTGGAGGACTTGGAAATAAAACCTAGCCAAAGGATAATAAAAATCAGGACCAATGATAAATTCAGGATTTTAGCTAATAAACGTTTTCATCTAAAATAGGGTATAGATGAATGGCGCTAAAGCACTTCCTTCAGTTAAAACAATTAATGAAGCTAACAAAAGTAAGAAAAATAAAATAGGAGCAAGCCAATATTTTTTTCGAACTCGAAGAAATTGCCAGAATTCGCGTATAATTTCTGCTTTTGCCATTTTTTTTATCCCTGAAAATTAATAATTAATATTGCTTTTCGGTTGAATCAGGATCATAAGGTTTGCGATCCCGTTTTATCCAATAACTGGATTTTTGTTTTTCAATTTTTTGATCTAGCGGATCTTTACCTAAAAGCCGAATGGCAATTCCTGCAGGCGTAAAAACAAGGATGAAGAGTAAACTCAAAATGAGTCGAGTCATGAAAAATCCAAGGACAACTGCAAAACTCATCCAAGAAATATAAAGCGGCTTTAAGGCTATTGGATAAACTATACCCAAAAAGAGTATAGACCCACTAATATATGCAAAATAAATTGCTGAAGGTTTGTCTTTCCAGAATAAGAGTAAAGCCAAGAGTCCAAGGAAAACACCAATTACATAACCGAATTTCTTTAACTCTTTTTTATCTGAAATACTTCGAACTACTTTTATTTCTTCTTTTAACATTGTTTTTATTCAATCTAGTTCGTATTCTTTTTGCCAATCGATATCATGCGTCAATTCTTTTTGCTTCTTCTTATTAAGTAAAAAATTGTTTAAAACCAAATAATCCATATTCGTGCGCATAAAACAAAGGAATGCATGTTCCGGGTTACATACTATCGGTTCACCGCGTACATTGAAGGAAGTGTTTATAATTACCGGACAATTGGTTTTTTTATAAAAAGCTTTAATCATTTTGTAATAGATCGGGTTATCCATTTCATTTACGGTTTGTACTCGAGCTGAATAATCCACATGAGTAACAGCAGGAATCTCTGAACGAACTACTTTCAACTTATCCAAACCGTCATAATTTTTATGGCCATCCTGTGAATTATCAAAACACAGTTCTTCTTTAACAGGTGCGACTAATAGCATGTATGGACTTTCGGTATCCATTTCAAAATAATCAGAGACATTCTCTGATAATATGGAAGGTGCAAAGGGTCTAAAGCTTTCTCGAAATTTAATCTTTAAATTCATAATAGATTGCATTTTAGGAGAGCGTGCATCACCAATGATACTCCTGCCTCCGAGCGCACGAGGTCCGAATTCCATTCTTCCCTGGAACCAACCGACTACATTTTCATTCGCAAGCAGATCTGCAACAGTTTCCGTCAGTTCCATATCTGAAAGCTTTTCAAATGGTATGTTTTCTTTTTTCAGATATTTTTCAATTTCTTCATTGGAGTACTCAGGTCCATAATACGAACCTTTTTGTAAATCTCTGCCATTGGATAATTTTCTTTCTTTCCCTAAATATTGGTGCCAGGTGAAAAGTGCAGCTCCAAGAGCGCCACCCGCATCTCCCGCAGCTGGTTGAATCCAAATGTTTTCAAAAGGACCTTCACGAAGTATTTTACCATTCGCCACACAATTTAACGCCACACCACCAGCCAATACCAGGTTTTTCATACCGGTTTCTTTATACAGATGCCTGGCCATGCGGATCATAATATCTTCCGTAACTTTTTGGATTGACATGGCAATATCCATTTCTCGCTGGGTAATTTTTGATTCCGGCTTGCGAGCGGGACCACCAAAAAGATTAGCGAAACGATTATTGGTCATCGTAAGTCCGGCGCAATAATTGAAATACTTCATATTCATTTTGAAAGAACCATCTTCTTTCAAATCTATCAGGTTATCTAATATCTGGTCTACGTATTTAGGTTCACCATAAGGTGCTAAGCCCATTAATTTATATTCACCGGAATTCACCTTAAAACCTGTAAAGTAGGTAAAAGCTGAATATAACAAACCCAAAGAATGTGGAAAATGAAGGTCAGCCCATAAGTCGATTTCATTATTTTTTCCAACTCCGTAACTCGAAGTTGTCCATTCTCCTACTCCATCTATAGTCAATATGGCAGCTTCATCAAAAGGCGATGGATAAAATGCCGAGGCAGCATGAGATTCATGATGCTCAGGAAACAATATCTTCCCTTTGAAATTTAATTCACTGGCAATATAATCTTTTATCCATAATTTTTTCTTCAACCATAGGGGCATTGCCATGATGAAAGATTTTAATCCAAATGGAGCATATGTTAGGTAGGTTTGTAATAATCGCTCAAATTTAATAAATGGCTTATCATAAAAAGTGATATAGTCCAGATTTTCACCACTGATTCCGCCTTCCTCAAGACAATATTTAATTGCATTTTCAGGAAAATTAAAGTCGTGTTTTTTACGTGTAAAACGCTCCTCCTGAGCAGCTGCGATAACTTCTCCATCGCGCACCAGGCAAGCGGCGCTATCATGGTAAAATGCGGATATACCAAGTATGTCCACCAAACTACCTCTTTTTTAATTAATAATAGTTCTCAATTCAATTGTCAAGAGATGCATAGCATTATAATCGGAAATATAAATATAATTCTTTACTACACATTATAAATATGAAAATATTGTTTATCAAACAAAATTAATTAAACTATGGCTATTAGAATTATCCTTTTTGATGGTCGATACAGAGAGATCCTATCTATTCAAGTATCATTAATTCAGGTTTAAGATTCATAATCTTTAGGTGGTTTTGAATCTCTTTTGCGTAAATGGGATTCATTACAATAACAGAGTCGGGATTAAATTCAGATAAAAACTCCGGACTTACAATTTTTTGCCCCGTACCAGCTATATACGAACCCTGTCTATTGGGATTTATATCCACGACATATTGAATTTCGTCATAGATTTTCAACGTCGAAAGAAAAGCAGCCGATTTTGAGTAAGAACCCCAAAGCACAGGACGTCGTTTTTTTTGTTTTATTTGTTTGATTCGATAATGCCAGTAATTTATTTTTTTTTGGCAGTGCTCGTTAAAATTTATAACAGAACACTTCAATTCTTTTATATCATTTTTTAATTCTAAAGCGCCATTTTTTCTTTTCTCACATGGTTTCGCCTCAATCATTAAGTATTGATCACCATAAGCTCTCCTGGCATCAAGTACATCAAATCCACAATATTGAAATAGCCGGGCTAACGATCCTAAACTGAAATAGGAACAATGTTCATAAAAAATCTCCCAAAAAGCTCCCTCTTTTAGAATACGAGATGTATCCGGAACCTGAAAAAAAACAATGGTGTCTAATCGATTTCTTATCGTTCGTCGTACCATGCTGAGAAAATCCGCAGTGTTATGTGTATGTTCCAATGTCATATTACAGCAGATAAAATCCCCTTGATAAATGGCAAATTTCTCAGAATAAAAATCCTTGATAAAATTTGCATTCTTATTTTCACTTCTGAGACTTTTGCAATCAAAAGCCGGATCAAAACCGATTCCAAGGTTATGGCCCATTTCACAAAGCAACGACAAAAATTCACCCTGACCGCAGCCAATCTCAATAATTGTTTTTCCATGCAAATCATGTCGCTCAATTAAGCTGGCAACCAATCGGTTATGAAACGCGTTGAAAGTCGGTGAAAAACCCTGTGTTCCATCATACCTGGCAGGATATTCATGTTTCCCCGGATCAAAAGAAACATTTGAAATAAATCCACAGCTATGGCAAAACCCTAATTTTATGTCCCCTATTGGATAGTTAAGAGCCTCATCGCGTGTTGGCAAGAGCACAACGCCGTGGACAGGCACATCTCGAACCTCATAGAATGTTTCCAATCCCCATGCCCGACAACTTGGACAGACAGTGTCAGTTAACGAGGACGTTTCTGCAATATTCTGATTTACTAGTAAGTACTCTTTCATGATGTTCCACCTATTATAAAAATCATTTTTATGAATTGATTAAGCTGTAGCCCTTTGCCGCCATCTTAAAAATGTATCTAAGTGGCCACTTTCTATTAAGTATTTAATACTTGCAAGGCGTTTGTACCGAGGTGATTCGAGTTCATCCATATACAATCCATGTTTCCTGTAAGCATCGTATAATTCCCTAGCTCCCTGTTGTGCATTCCATTTGGGTTAAAAAATTATCAACCGTAAGATTAACATTTTTTCTATCGGCAACTTCATTAAATTTAACCAGTTGTTGCGACTGTTCCACATTTGACTAAACACTCATTGCTAATCCACTCATAATTCAATTTCATACCTGACAAAGAGCTTTGTACTTGGTTCCCATCCCAAATACCTTCTGGATTTTTGTATTATCACCCTTTCTTCCATTCACTCCTTTTGGGGCATCCAGTTTATATTTTCTGTTTAATCGAATACCGGCAATTTCTTCAACGATATACACTAATTCGTTTATTTGAATCTCTTTTGCGTAAATGGGATTCATTACAATAACAGAGTCGGGATTAAATTCCGATAAAAACTCCGGACTTACAAATTTTTGCCCAGTACCAGCTATATAATTTCCTTGTTTGTTAGGGTTTAAATCCACAACGTATTCAATCTCCTTATTAATTTTCAGCGTATTTAAAAATGTAACTCCTTTCGATCCGGCTCCCCAAATTACTGCCTTGAGATTCTTGTCCCTGATTTGAGACAGTTGCTCCCTCCAGTTGCTTATCTTCTCCTGGTAAATACCAGAAAATTTTTCAACATCATTAGATATTTAATTGACATCAAGCCATGTATTATCTGTTTTCAATGTTGAGTTATCCTTTATTGAAGCTTCAATCGATAAAAACTGTCCTGAAAATGCATCCCGACAAGAATGGACTTTAAATCCACTCGAATGAAATACTGCAGCCAATGAACCAGTACTAAAGTATGAACAATGTTCATAAATTATATCCCATATTCCATCATTACATAAAATAAATTCACATTAGGAACCTCGAAATATACAGCAATATTAAAATTTTCGTTTATGTTCATTCGAATCTCATTTAGAAATTCACTGGAAAATTGCAAGTGTTCAAGAACATGCCTGCAACAAATAAAATCAAAAGAATAATTTGAGTATTTACTTGAATAAAAATCTTCTATAAACTCAATAGGACTATTTGTGTTTTTATTTCGGTGGTGTTCATAACTTGGATCGAACCCGATGCCCCGGTTTTGGCCCTGATTACAAAGGAGTTGGAGAAAATCGCCCTTACCACAGCCAATCTCAATAATTTGCTTTTTAGATAAATTATGACGCTGAATCAATTCCCGGGAAAGTGACTCAGCATATTGTTGAAATCGTGGTGAAAAATGTAATGAATTCTCATAGTCCTGGTCATATTTCATTAGATCGGGATTAAATACAAGGTTAAATATATGCCCACAATTTCTACAAAATCCTAAATGGATATCTCCTCTTGGTGCTTGAATTGACTCTGCCTGTGATTCCCAAATCAAATTACAGTGTATTGGTACATTAGTTACTTCAAAGAATGTGGAAACCTGGGTTGATTGAAAAACTGGACAGATGTCTATCATTTATTCTTTTAAATCCTTTATTTTAGATTCTTCATTTATTCGAGTGTCGTCGCCGGCCTGTAGTCGAAACGAGATGAATGAAGGATCACCAACCAACCCGGTAGACGATCAGAACTGTCGGCTTCTCTCCGACTGCGTCGACGTCTAGTCGATGGTCTGCAAAAGCTCGTGATCGACGAGCGAATCAGCGGCCTGCCGGATCAGATCGAAGGAATACCCCGATCGCTCCGCGATGTCGAGGAGGGTGTGATCGCCGTCGGAGAAGTTCATCACCCAGAGAAGCGCCATCTCGAGATCGGCCCGCCGCTGCAATCCGCCCATCGATCCATATAGACCACGCTTCCCGAGCTGGGGCTCGGCCTCTGGGATCAGATTCCGATATCGCCGGTTCCGTTCGAGGACTGCGGCGATCTCAAGGCAGACGGAGAGCGTCTCCCCCAGTCGCTCCGCGCTGACCAGCTCGAGATCGTCTCCAGAGCTATGGTAGCCACGAAACTCCGAGTGCGTGGAACGAGTGAGTGACCCTACCGGCAGGTTGAACTTCGGTGAGTTGAAGTTGCGCTCGTCGTAGCCATATGGCGAGAACGGGATCGTCTCGAACGGCTCGGCGCGGTTCTCGAGGATGTGCTTCGCGACCCTGTCGATCTCGGCGTCGCCACGGCGGGTGTTCTTGTACGTGAAGCGGGACGGATCCCCCACGCAGGCGAGCACGAGACCGTGCCGAATCCGATCCAGCCGATCCTGGTTCCGACTCAGCCACACCACCGACCCGATCCCGCCGGGGATGAACAGGAAGCGGTAGGAGTACCGTCGCTCGACTCCACTCAGAAGCCTGGCCAGGAATGTCGCGACGACATTTCCCGAGAGGTTGTCGTTGCACAGTGAGGGATGGCAGGCATGGCTCGTGATCAGAACCTCATGCTCACCATCGCCTGGAAGAACTAACTCGCCGTAGTTGAGATGCCCGTCCTCGAGGGTGGAATCGATGTAAACCTCGTACATGCCGTCCTCGAGACGCTCGTAGTCCCGGTGGGAAAGACAGAAACCCCAGTCCTCACGATAATAGGATGTACGATATGGAATGAAGTCCGGCTCCTCGGGAAGGGTGTGGAGACGCTTGCGAAGCTCGTCGAGGGTCATGGTCTGATGAACCGAGACACTGTAGCTGACGACGTGCAGGTTCGACTTCCGGAAGTCGATGATCCGCTCGCCGCCTGGGTGGGCCACGTAGGCGTCGCGTATGTTCCACTCCCGCGGCACGGTCCAGTCAAACGCTCGTGTCCCGCTCGGAACCGCTTCGAGGGACAGACCGGGTAGGTACTCGCCAATGATGCGCTGGCTCTCCCGGAAGCCCTCGCCGGTGATACTCCGGCAGATCGGATAGAGGCGGGTCATGAGCTCGTACATCTCGAGGCCGAGCTCGTCGAAGTCGACCTGGTCTCGTAGCGTCGTCATGTCGCGGGTCGATGCCATCAGGTTACCCGACCGCTTGAATCGGCATTTCGATCGTCGCGCCTGTGGCTCTCGAGATCGAAGTCAGGGTAGGAGCGGTCCTTCTCCGAGAGCGTCGGCTCGGCAAGCGGCCAGGGAATGGAGAAGTGCGGATCGTTCCAGCGAATGCCCCGCTCGGTGCCGGGACGGAACGCCTCGGACATGAAGTACGTGACGATGGAGTTCGGCTCCAGGGTCTGGTAGGCGTGCCCAATCCCCTTGGGGATATAGACAACCTCGGCGCTCGTCCCCCGAAGCTCCATGGAGATCCACTCACCGCACGTCTCGGACTCGCTGCGCAGGTCCACCAGCACTTCGAACAGTGCGCCATTGACGCACTGTACCATCTTCACCTCGCCCGCCGGGCGAACGTGGTAGTGGATTCCTCGAAGAGTGCCTCGCACCTCGTTCATCACCACGTTACACTGCTCGACGTGACCCTTGAGTCCTTGGTTCTCCAGCGTCTCCCGGCAGAAGGTGCGCGTGAACGTGCCACGGTGATCGACGTTGGGGTCGAGCTGCACGCGGTAGACGCCGGACAGGCGAGTCTCGCGGAATTCCATCGGCTATCTGGCCCTCGACGCGGGTGCGCTCACTTTGCCATCGGCTGGTAGGGTCTTTGGCTTTGCTCCGTCCCCTCCGGGTGAGTGCGCGTCATCCCGCTGCCTGATCCGCCGCAATGGCTCTACGTATGCGCCTCCGGTCCCGGCTCCGGTGAACGTCTTCATGAAGACCGACCGCCACTTCCTGCTCTGGAGAAGGTAATGCATCAGAACACCGTAGCAGCGGAGCCTCTCGCCCGAAGGCAGGTCGGCGTGTCGCACGGATCGGAGATGGCCGCGTAGAAGGTGCAGACGGGTGAACGCGAACCGTTTCACGCCGGACGGATCGATGAACCGCTGCTGTTCGCTGCTACTGGCGATCGCACCGGAACTCTTGGGGTGAATGCGCCCGAAGAACAGCAGCTCGGGCACCTCGTGATAACGCCCCATCAGGCTGAGCTCGGCGACGAGCACCTTGTCCATCCCGTAATGGGGGATCATGGTTGCAGTGCGTCGAATCGCCCACCCGCGAATGAGACCAAAGACATCCATATTCCCTCTCGGCCCTAGGATGACGGCGCGGAACCGATGGTGTGCCCGCGACGACTCCCGGGTGGGCAGAGTCCAGGAGGGGTGAACGGTGGCCGCAGCGAATCCGACGTCGCCGGCATCGGCTCCCTCGACACGCCGGCCGAAGTGATCGATGTGAGTGCTGATGGAGTGGCACCACACGACGTCCGGTTCGGCGTCGAGTACCGCCACACACTGTTCCAGGAACGTGGGAGCGAGCCGGTCATCGTGGGCTGCGAACTTGAAGTGCTCCCCCCGAGCAAGCTCGATCACCCGCTTGTGGTTCCAGCACGCGCCGCGATTCTCGTCCTCGCGCAAGTAGCGGATACGAGAGTCGTTCCGGGCCAGAGCCCGACAAATGCTCTCGGTGCGATCGGTGGATCCGTTGTCGGAGATGATCAGCTCAAAATCAGTGTAAGACTGGGTCAGAAGGCTGCCGACTGACTCTTCGAGGAATTCTTCCCCGTTGTACACTGGCAAACCGATGCTGACCCTTGGAATATTGGACACTGGATAGATATCAATCATTTATTATTTTTAAATCCTTTATTTTAGATTCTCCATTCTATTCGAGTTTCATTACAACCACCATGTCCGGAGCATTATCTGTTAAAAATTCCCCGGAGGTATAATTTTTTGACCCGTGCCGGCCATATTGCAACATCCTAAAGTGATGTCTTCTTTGGCAAAGTTAAACGCATTTTCTTGCGTTTGTATGAGAAGAACGCTGTGAACTGGCACTTTTTTTAACTCGTAAAAAACATTGATTGATGACAACCCACAGCCTGGACAAAGGTTCTCAGTCAACTTTGATACTTTCATAACTTCTATCTAGCCATTGTTATTAATTCTTTTCTGAAAATAGTCTAAACTCTACAAGATTTTCGGTTGTGGAATTGGAATAATAAATTTTCCCCCATGCTGGCGGTAAATATCCTGTTGCTGCATAATCTCTTTTGCAAAATTCCAAGATAGCAATAAAACATAATCTGGCATATCTTCCAATAATTTTTCCGGATGGAATATAGGTAGATGATTACCTCCCATATATCGTCCATGTTTATATGGATTTAAGTCAACAATATAATCAACCAGTTTTTTATTAATACCAATAAAACTCATTAAGGTTGTAGCTTTAGCCGCTGCTCCATAAGCAGCAATCCTGCTACCTTTTAACTTTAATCCGACCATAATTTCCAATAACGAATGTTTTATTTCTTGAACACTTTTAGCAAAATTACGATAATACTCCATCTCGTCAACCCCGTTTTTGGCCTCATCACGCAATAACAAAGAAACATTTTCACTTACTGCTTCATACGGTTCTATAAAAAGTCGCAAAGATCCACCATGGATAGGAATTCTTTTAATATCGTTGAGAAAAAGAGAATGTCTTCTAAATAGTATATCCAAAGCAGTTACCGAAAAATAACAAAGATGTTGGTGATAAATGGTATCAAATTCACAATTCTCAATTAAATCTACTAAATATGGAACTTCTATAACCGCTACCCCTGTGTCTTTTAAAATAAGGCGAATGCCTTCTACAAAGCCATTCAAATCCGGTACATGTGCTAAAACATTATTCGCAATAACAACATCAGCAAGTTTATTTTCTTTTCGAATCTTTTCTGCCAGCTCCTTGCCAAAAAACGTGCAGAGAGTTGGTATTTTTGCTTGTTGAGCTACCTTAGCAGGACCTTCTGCCGGATCAATACCGAGAACCGGAATACTTTTGTTAACAAAGTATTTAAGCATGTATCCATCATTGCTGGCAAGCTCAATGACTTGTGAGCCTGTATCGAGCCCTCTTGTCCGGATCAGGTTTTCTGCATTTTTTCGAGTATGTTCTTGAAGTGCCGGCGATACCGATGAAAAATATGGATAGTCCTCTGTAAAGAGTATTTCCGGCGATACGCTTTCTACTATTTGCACTAAAGAACAGCGAGGACAAAACACTAAATCTAGTTGGGCGGTTAATTCAGATTCTCCTAATTGCTGTTCGGTTAATAGTCGATCTGCTAACGGCGTGATACCAAGAGAAAGAATTAACTCAAGTGTTGAATAGTGACAAGATCGACATTTTATATTAATTTTTTTCATTACCATTCTCTTTTAGATTAAATTCAGGTTAAGCAACTGCTAAAACCCGCCATCGCAATGAACTATCCAGGTATCCTTTGGTTAACAGTTGTTGAAGATGTGCAACACGTTTATAACGTGGTCCCTCAAAATCTTCTAAACTTAATCCATATTTCTGAATGTGCGTGTATAGTTCTTTGGCTCCTTTCCTTGCGTCCCATTGTGGTTTAAACCCTGGAATCTTTTTTGCTAACTTACTGCAGTCAACACGATAGCACCTTTTGTCCGGTCCAGCGTTTTTAGCATATTCGATCTCACAGTTGGGTACGGTATCTTTTACAATTTCAGCTAAATCTTTCATTTGATAATTCTCATCGGTTCGCCCGACATTAAAAGCCTGATTGTGAATTTGTTCGATTGGAGCTTCTAAGACTGCAACAAAAGCACGGGAAATATCTTCAATATGTACAATAGGCCTCCAGGGTGTACCATCACTTTTAAGATAAATTCGACCTGTTGTAAAGGCCCATGAAACAAGATTGTTTAAAACCAGATCGAATCGCAAACGTGGAGATACTCCATATGCAGTAGCACTACGTAGAAAAGTAGGGGTAAAAGAAGAGTCAGCCATTCGAGAAATATCTTGTTCGGATAACACTTTTGATTTGGCATAAGGAGTAACTGGCTGTAATACTCCTTCTTCATTGATTAACCGATCTCCTGCTGCGCCATAGTTACTGCACGAGGAAGAAAAAATAAATCGTTTGATTCCAACTTTTTTTGCTAATCTTGCTAAATTTACTGAAGCTAAATGATTGATTTCAAATGTCAACGCTGGATTTAAATCGCCAAGGGGATCATTAGAAAGTCCTGCTAAATGAATGATAGCATCATAACCTTCCAGATCATGTGCCTGTACATCCCGAATATCTTTTCTTATCCCGTCGATGTTGCAAGACAATTCTCCAAAAGTACATTGAGCATATAAATTCATATCAAACCCAACGACTTCATGACCAGATTTTCTTAGCATCGGCGCTAAGATAGTACCAATATAACCCAGATGACCCGTAAGTAAGACTCTCATCTTTTAATTCCATTCCATATTTTCCAGGGAGCGTTACCAGTTTGCCAAATTTTCTCTAACAACTTCTTATCCCGTAAAGTATCCATACACTGCCAAAATGATCCGTGTTTGTAAGCCATTAATTGTCCCTCCATAGCAAGTCTTTCCATTGGCTCCTTTTCCCACTGGGTTTCATCTCCATCAATGAATTCAAAAACACCCGGTTCTAAAACATAATAGGCGCCGTTGATCCAGCCTTCATCTAATTGAGGTTTTTCAGAAAATTTCTCTACAACATTTTCCTTTATATAAAGTTTACCGAAGCGTGCCGGGGGTCTAACCGCTGTAACCGTAGCAAGACGGCCATGGGATTTGTGGAATCTAATTAACTCACCCAGGTCTACATTCGAAACGCCATCACCCCAGGTTAATAGAAACGTTTCATTGCCAAAATAGGAGGCCATACGCTTAATTCTGCCGCCTGTGGCTGTATAATATCCGGTGTCTACCAGGTCAATCTTCCAGTTATCAACATTCTTTCCAACTAATTGAACATCTCCATTCTGTAAATTAACCTTGAGGTTACCATTAAGTGTGCTATAATCGATCATATATTTTTTGATGATTTCACCTTTGTATCCTAAAGCAACCACAAAGTCAAAGAAACCATAGGTAGAATAATGCTTCATGATGTGCCATAAAATTGGTTTTCCTCCAATCTCTACCATGGGTTTAGGCTTTGTTTCGGTTTCCTCCGCAAGCCTTGTACCGACTCCCCCAGCAAGAATTCCTACTTTCATAGCTTTTCTCCTAATGTCGAATGAATTATCTTAAGCGAGTCAAAACGACTCTCAATGGTACTTTTGCTATAATCATATTTATCAGAATTTTTGTTTAGTATCTCAACTGCCTGGATGTAGCCTCCGCCAGTTCCAATTCTTCTGAATGTACGGCTAACCACGTTCTTCCACTTCCTTACTTGAAACAAATATCGAATAATAACGAGAAAACAATTCATCCGGTCCGGAATACTAAGTTTTGCACGCATTATCGCTTTTAAATAACCTTTCAGAAGATTGAATCTCGTAAGATGAAATACTCGCCGACTCGTTGGATCAATCCAGTCTTGTAGCTGTTTAGAATTAGTCTTCGCTCCGGAACCGGCATGATGAACTCGAGTTGAAAAGAGAATTTCCGGAATTTCTTTATACCTGCCTAATAAACTAAGCTCGGCGACGAAGACTTTATCGGCGCCATAATAAGGTAATTGCAGCATAGTCTTCCTCATTGCATCTGCTCGTATAAGACCAAAGACATCTAAATTCCCATCACTTCCTAATAATATAGCCCCGAATCTTTCGAAAACTTTTGACGATTCTCGAGTTGGTTTCATTTGTGATTTCAATAGAGGATTATTTGAATCTCGATTTGCGTAGCTTACAACTCCAGCAAGCTCACTGTCAATAGACTTTCCCTCTGGATCAATATGCCTACTTATAGAAAAACACCAGACAACTTCGGGATGGCTATCCAATATGTCCACACATTTTTTAAGGAAGGTTGGACTGATTATATCGTCATGGGCCACCCATTTGAAATACATACCGTGGGATAGCTTAAACGCATTGTTAAAATTCCATGCAGCTCCCAGGTTTTGTTCATATCGGTAGTAATGAATTCTTTTATCTCTCTTACTGTAGTATTGACAAATTTGCGGCGTTAAGTCTGTCGAACCGTTATCTGAAATAATCAACTCAAAATCATCAAATGTCTGGCCCAGTAAAGAATCAAGAGTTTGGGAAAGATACTTCTCACCATTATTAACTGGCAAACCAAGGCTAACCTTTGGAGTTTTACTATTCACTGAATCGATTTCTCCACGGTATAAAATCAACCGTTAATTATCAGCCGTAAGATTAACATTTTTTCTATTGGCAGCTTTATTCACTTTAACCAACTGTTGCGGCGGTTCCATATTTGACTAAACGTTCATTGCTAATCCACTCATAAGTCAATTTCATACCTTCAAAGAGCTTTGTACTGGGTTCCCATCCCAAATACTTCTGAATTTTTGTATTATCACTGTTTCTTCCATTCACTCCTTTAGGAGCATCCAGTTTATATTTTCTGTTTAACCGAATACCGGCGATCTCTTCAACGATATCCACTAATCCGTTTATAGTTACCATTTCATTGGAACCTAGATTAATGGGTTCAACGATTAAACTTCGTATGATCAAATCAATTCCATGTATACAATCATCGATGTACATAAAACTTCGCTTTTGATTGCCATCGCCCCATATCTCGATTTCGTGATTTCCGGTAAGTTTAGCCTGTATGACCTTCCGACATATTGCAGCCGGTGCTTTTTCACGGCCGCCATCCCAGGTCCCATAGGGTCCGTAAACATTGTGGAATCTTGCAACTCTTGTCACCAGGCCAAAATCTTCTCGAAAATGTCGGCACATACGTTCGGAAAATAATTTCTCCCATCCGTAACCATCTTCCGGCATTGCTGGATAGGCGTCACTTTCACATAGTGGAATTACATTTGTGTCTTTTTGTTTTTCGGCATTATAAACACAAGCTGAACTCGAATAAAAATATCGTTGGACGCCGGCTTCCTTTGCGGCTAACAAGAGGTGGGTATTGATTAATACGGTAAGCATACATAAAGCTTTATTATTTTCAATAAAACCCATTCCTCCCATATCAGCGGCTAAGTTATAAACTTCACTAGCTCCTTGGCATACCCGAAAGCAATTTTCTTTTTCTCGAAGATCTGCGATTACATTTTCAACATTGTCAAATACTTGGTACCATTGATTGAAAGGCTTTATATCGACCGCACAAATATTCGAATGACCTCTATCAAGTAAAGAAGAAACGAGATGCCCACCAATAAAACCTCCAGCGCCAGCTATCACTATTAATTTATCTAACATGCCATCTTTCCTTCATTTTTGGTTCTAATTTAGAAACTACATTTCATTGATATAAATAATTCTACTAAGCAGTAAAAATTGAGATATGGTTGATTAATTCATCCATATTATCAAAATTTTCTGCCGTCCCCATTGGATCAGAAGCTTTTGGATAAATCGAAAATTGGTTACTAGATACCTACGCAGTAAACGGCGTGGCTCTTCACTCAGGCGAAACAACCATTCTAACCCTCGTTGCTGCATCCAACTCGGAGCCATTTCCTTAGTCCCTGCGATAAAATCGAATGCTGCACCTACACATACCTGGACAGCCTTTAGACGGTGTTTATACTCAGATGCAAATTGATCCTGCTTTGGACAACCCAGGCCCACAAACACAATACCTGCCTCGCTATCATTAATTCGTTTTACCATACTTTCCGATTCGTCTTGCGTTAATGGCCGAAACGGAGGTGATTCCGCACCAGCAATTTGCAATCCTGGAAATTTTGAAATCAAAGTGGAACATAGTAATTTAATAACGTCAGAAGAACTTCCATAGAGATAGATGGGCACTCCCTCTTCGGCAGCTTTTCTGGAAAGCCGAACTGTAAGTTCTGGACCATATACTCGATCACTGAGATTAGTCTGGTATAGACGATTTAATGCCCATCGCACTGGCTGCCCATCCGGAACAATAAGCTCAAAAGAGTTGACTTGATCCAACAATTGATTATCCAGGCTAGCAGAAATTATTGCGTGTACAGCATGGCATGATACCACGGATGACTGGCGCAATTTAGCAGCTTTTAAAATTAAAGAAACCGTTTCGTCATAATCTGTAGCGCTAACCTTAACCCCACAAAGGTTGTATTTTTCTGGCCATTGGATGACGCTTTCTGTTTTATCTATTATCATAAAACTCTTTCTAATCATTTAGATCGGTCTAATGAATTTTTTAAATATGAAAATAATTGTGAATACAAGTAACAGGATAGCTAAAAGAAATAAGGTTGAATATTCTCTTAATTATGCTTGCACTACAAAACTAACTTTCAGTTTTTAGCATATTTTTCCAGCGCCTCATAGAGAGAATAATAAGCTGGTTTAGGCTGTAAATCGTCATCGAAGGGTGTTGGGTCAGCTTTGCAAGAACTCATCTCATTGATCGAAGATTGTTCAAGCCATGAATATTTATCACCGATCCCCCAAACAGTAAAACTCTCACAAACTCCGGACTCGAGACATGCCTCGAGCATGCTTTTATAAATTTCAGCCTGCAGTAAAAATCTATCTTCTACGCTACCAGGAATATTTCTCAAATCCACATCAAACTCGGTTATATAAACCGGAATTCCATAACTTTTCATAGTAGTAATGACGTCTAGTTTATCAGGAAGATTATCCCCATCTAAGTGCATCTGTAATCCAACTCCATCAATCAAATTCTTAGATTTCAATTTTTGGATTATTTCTTTAGTTAACATCGTTGTTTCGCTGTCTGAGTAATGATTATTTACATCATTATAAATCAATTCAATAGAAGGGTCGGTATCTCTTGCAATTTGAAATGCATATTCAATATAATCATAACCGAAATGCTCATAATAAATATCATCTACTCTATACGGGTATAGATAAGGTTCATTAACGACTACCCATTGTTTTATGTAACCCTTAAAATGATTTATAACCTGGCTAATATGAATTCTTAGAATGTTATTTAATTCCTCACTTGTAAATTCTCCATGTGTAAGCCATTCGGGAGCTGAAGAAGGAAAGACTAATGGGTGGCCTCTGATTTCCAGTCCATTTTCTCGACAAAATCGAACTTGTAAATCTGGAATTGCAAAATCAAAATTTCCTTGGCTGGGCTCTATGGAGGACCAATAAACTCCCCAATGAATAACTCCTAAATTAAATTCTCGTACAACGACTTCCTTCCATTTTGTATTATAAATTTGATAACCATCAAAAGCCGTTCCGATTTCAATTTCTACTTCATTAGCCAAATCTCTAAGGGTATTTGGGGTGAACGTATTTACCAATTTAGCTGAGCAGAAGCTAAAGATTAAGATAGATAATGACATGTAAAATAATTTCTTAGGAATTCTCATTTGAATAACACTATATGAAAAAGAAAATCATTAAATAACCAATTTCCGACAATAAAATGCTTCAGCGTATTTATCTATAGAATTAGATTCAACTCCCCGAATCCTCAGTAGAGACCAAAAAGTATCTTCGGTAAACCAATTTTTAGATCTCTGAGTTTGAAAAGTATTATAAATAACATCGATCTTTCGTTTACAAATTGATTCATCTAATCGAACAAATACATTTGGATGGCCAAGATCACCTTCATATTTTGGAATCTCATACTCAAATATCAAATGGTTCCGAAATGTATTCCATGTCAACTCAGATACAAGGCGGTGATCTTGATGCATATCTTCCCTTTGGTGAGTGAAAATCAAATCCGGGTTACATTCTCGTTTGAATTGATTAAAAAACTCTTTGATTTCCAAGCCACAATAAGGGAAGAAAGAATCACGAAAATTTTTAATCGATACAGTTTTATTAGAAATATTCTGGAGAAATTCTTCACTGCTTTTGAACGCTTCATCTATACGCTGTTCCAGACCGCTTAGAACAAGCCAATGGACGTCTATTGAACTGTTTTCTGCAAATATTTTCAAAAGAGTACCACCGCAGCCAATCTCAATATCATCCGCATGGGCGCCAATACATAAAATCGATCGAATATTCTCGGTGTTAAGAGCAATCATTTTATTTCTTTAAAAATTAGCCACTTTTTTATAATCATGATCAATAGACTGATACTTAGACTTTGAATTTGTTTTCCAAACTTGCCAGGGCGGATTACCCTGGGCATACTTATCGTCGAACATTTGTTTTTCTTTGTATGTGTCCATGCACCCCCAAAAACCATCATATTTCAATGTACTTAACTGTTTATCAGCGATTAATCTCTGGAAAGGTTGGTTTACTAATTCCTCGCCATCCTCGATATAATTAAAGATATCTTTCTTGAAGACAAAAAATCCGCCATTCATCCAGACGTTAGAATCTTCAATAGGCTGAACCTGTTGGACAAATCCACTGTCATCAATTTTGACTGAATGAAAACTACTATTTTTTGGTTTTACTGACAAAAACGATGCTATTGCTTGCTGTTTATGAAAAAAATCAATTAAATCAGGTAAATAAAGATCGGTTAAACCATCGGCGTAATTTGCCAAGAATATTTCATCATCCTCTAAATAATGTTGCACAGCTTTTAAACGTTGTCCAATATTGGCAGTTGTGCCCGTATCTGCAAAAGTAACATTCCATTCATGAATGTCATTGCTGAGTAAATCCATTTGTGAACAGCTAGATGGAATTAAAAAGTCATTTCGTAGACATTCGTTATAATTTAGAAAATAATTTTTTATGACGTCAGCTTTCCAACCCAGGCATAAAATAAAATCCTTATGGCCAAAATGTGCATAGTACTTCATGATATGCCACAAAATTGGACGATATCCTATCCTAACCATCGGTTTAGGAATAGATTCTGAATATTCTCTCATCCTCATCCCAAAACCGCCACAAAACAGTACTACTTTCATAAGATTTTCCTTAATGGTCCTTGGATCAAATTACACTTAGATAAAGTTTATTTATTTGAATACTGTTAATTCTGGTATTGGAACTACAAACTTTGCGCCCCATTGACGGACATAATCTAATTGTTCCATAATCTCTTCTTTCAGGTTCCAGGGCAAAATTAAAATATAATCCGGCTTGGTCTCGGCTATCTTTTCAGGGGAAAAAACGGGTATTCGAACGCCAGGTAAATAATTATTCTGCTTCATTGGATTTCGGTCGACTGTATAATCGATAAAGTCTTCACGAATTCCGCAATAGTTTAACAAAGTAACGCCTTTACCAGGAGCGCCATAACCGACAATTTGTTTACCTTCTTTTTTCGCCTGGATAAGAAACTCTAGTAATTTTCGTTTTGTTTCTGTTACTTTTTCAGCAAAATTGTGATAGGTTTCTATTTTAGTATATCCCGCTGTAACTTCTCTGTTTTTCATTTTAGTAACAGATTCTTGAACCGGTTTACTCTCATCCTCGGTGTGCCGTGCATAAATTCGTAAGGAACCGCCGTGAGTCGGAAACTCTTCCACATTAAAAATTGTGAGACCGTGTGCTGCAAATACCTGTTGTGCGGCAATAAAAGAAAAATAACAATAATGCTCCTGGTAGATGGTATCGAATTGATTGTCTTCTATCAGGCGCATTAAATGGGGAAATTCGATTGTAATTACACCATCGGATTTGAGGAGAATTTTAAGGCCTTTTATGAAATCGTTCAGATCCGGGACATGAGCCATCACATTTTTACCCGCCAGTAAATCAGCTTCAATTCCCTCTTTCACTAATTCCCGGGCAGTCTGTTCACCAAAAAACTTGACAACAGTTGGCACACCTTTTTTTATGGCCGTTTCAGCCACATTTGCCGCAGGCTCTATGCCAAGTGCGGGTATTCCCTTTTCAACAAAATATTGCAGCATATAACCATCGTTGCTTGCAACTTCGATGACTTGACTTTCTGAGTTAAATCCAAAACGCCCAATCATCAACTCAGTATACTTTTTAACATGACGCAGCCAGGATTCAGAATAAGAGGAGAAGTAAGCATAGTGACTAAAAATTTCTTTACCACTTACATGTTCAATTACCTGAACCAGGAAACATTGGTCACACACATAAGCCTTAAGCGGATAGAATGATTCCATTATGTTTAACTGATCTGGTGATACCTGGCTTTGACACAAAGGCGACATGCCCAAATCCACGAACACATGTTGCAGATGAGCACCACAAAAACGACAACCGTGCTTGGAATTTTTATCGGAGGATAATGATTTTTTAGGTGAACTATCTATATCAGTTATCACATCCTGGTTTTGCAGTAATTCCGGACCTAATGTGACACTATTTCCGTTTGAGTTTGAATAACCCATAAATCCTCCTTGTTGTTATTTAGCTATTTGGTAAAAAATAATGATTTATAATTTTATTAAAAGTATTCAAATTTAGGCCACTCCAACCTGCTTATCCAGATACTGAGGCGAAAGCTCATCAACTGTTGGTTTCTTTTCTTCATATAATTCAATAATATTTGGCGGCAATTGTGTCAGATCTGATCCCCGGAGATAATCTCGAATTGTGGTTCCTGAACAAGCACTATCAAGATTCGGTGCGCCATCTTTAGTTAAGAGCTCTTCGTAATGAACTGTTCTGAAATCGATACTCAATCTAGTGCGATCTGTAGTATTTGGCACGCTCGAATGCAAATGTGCCCCAGAAAATATCAGGAGTCCACCAGGTTCCGTGATAACCCGTATTTGAGGATCTAATTCTAATGGCTCAAGCGCTCCAGATTGTTTGCGAGTATCCTTTTTAACTTGCTTGGCCGCATCCTTCCGTCCCTTTTTATTCCATTCCTGGTAATTAAAATCACATGAATCATTTTTAACAGGCTTACTCCAATAGTGTAAATGGAAAGCCATTGAATTGTCAGATTCGATTCCATAGATTGGCAGCCACCAGTTAAGCTGGCACATTGGCGGAGAGTACCATATATCTCGATGCGGTTTGAATACATAAGCCAATCCGGAAGTCAAGTATCCTTTTGCAGTAGAGGTTCTTAGCCTGGGAACATCGAAATAAGTTTTGCTTAAATCACAGCCAGATTCCTTAAGAATATTTTGAATCAATATTTTAGTTTTTGGATGATGAATAAATTTTGGTTTCAATTCTTTTAAAATCTCAACATATTCCTCAACTGAAAGGTGATGTTGTGCATCCCTGGGATCATAGGGATAAAAAACTTCCTCACAAAATTCACGCGCAAACGCACAAAGTTGCTTCGTACTGTCACATGCGGTGTAGACGAATAATTCCCCTTTGTATAATCGTTGACGGCGTACTTCGTCACTTACATCGGAATTGAAATAAATGGTTTTCATGATAGCTTCTCTCCAAATAAAAAATTATAAAGTTTCCGAAAATTATTTTGTACCCCCATTGTTCAAGTAAAATCAAGTATTAAATCGCTAATCTCAGAATTCAATTGATTAACACAGCCTGATTAAGTTACCAATTCTTTCAATTAAATTTGCGATTAACGCTTTTGGAAGGACGACCTACCAGGAACCGATCAACCCCATCTTCTAAAGCATTCTGGTAAACCTCTAATGCTTCATCAAATACCTCAACAGTTCGATCTATATCTTCATCGGAATGAGAATAACTGACCACCAGCGAAGGTCCAATGACCCCTCTTTTTATTATTTCTTGCAGGAAAAGACTGCGAAAAGATTGAGAGGGTTTCTTCTCCTGATCTTTTGTTATGAACACAAGATTGCAAGGTTTGCCGATCACCTGGAAATATTCAAATAAATTTCTTTTTTCTATGATGTTCTTGATACCCCTGGTTAAACGTTCACCTTGCCTGTATAATGTTTCAATCACCGGTTCTCTTTTATAGGTTTTGATGACTTCCATTGTTGCCGCCAGTGAATGAGTTTCTGCACCATGGGTTGTGGACAACAAAAATACACGTTCTCTATCGTGATTTAACCCACCCAGTTTCATTATTTCTTTTTTCCCTACCAGCGCAGAAACTGAAAATCCGTTTGACATCCCTTTCCCAAAAGCGGACAAATCCGGTACGATATCATAATATTTTTGTCCCCCGCCAATATGCCAACGAAAGCCCGTAATCATTTCATCCAGAATAAATACTGTACCATTTTGTTTACAAACAGCTTGGACTTCATGCAGAAAACTATCTTTAGGATCTTCATATTTTGCGGGTTCCAAAATCAAACATGCAATTTGTCCGGGATACCGATCGAATAATGATTTAATACTTTCGATGTTGTTATAGTGAAATGACAAAGTAAGATCTTTAATAACTTTTGGAATTCCAGCATCCATGGGTGTAGTTCCAATAAACCAATCATTTATGGAAAAGAAAGGATGGTCGGCGCAACATGCTACAAGATCCCTGCCGGTATAGGCCCTGGCAAGTTTTAGAGCGGCGGTAGTGGCGTCTGATCCATTCTTACAAAACTTCACCATGTCTGCACCGTCGATGACACTTAAAAGCTCTTCTGCACATTCTAATTCTATTGGCGACGGTCGAGAAAAATTTACGCCGTTTTCCAGACCATTTTTTGCCGCTTCTACAACTGGACTAAAAGCATGGCCAAGTGTAACACATCTATTTCCCATACCATATTCGATATACTCATTGCCGTCGACATCCCAAACATGGCAGCCTTGCCCTCTGACAATAAATCCCGGCGCCAAAACCGGGTAATGATCATCACCCTTTGCGTAGGTATGACAGCCACCGGGAATCAAAGCATGACTTCTTTGCTGTAACTTTTTTGATTTTGTAAAATTCATTGTAACCGCTTTATTAAAATTTCCTGTAATTTATATTAATTTAGAATCGCTAACTCTTGATATATGTCTACTTTTTTCTCATCTAATAATTTTGCTTCATAACTAGCGATTTGATCATAACAAACCTGGCGCATGGATTTAGGATCTTCGAAATATTTTTGATACCACTTTGCGGTCATATTTATCGTTTGATGTATATCCCATTGCGGTTTCCAATCCAGTTCCCATAACGCTTTATCAATTGCCAACCGAAGGATACTTGCTTCATGAGGTTGATTGGGAAGACTAACATCATTCCATAAGCCGTCACCCCATTCTTCAATAAACATTTCAACAATATCCGTAACTGGAAGTTCGTTTCCCGGTAAAGGTCCAAAGTTCCAGCCGCTACATAAATTTGGGTTATCAGAAGTAACCAATTTCCCAGCCAAAGTTAAGTATCCACTTAACGCCTGAAGAACGTGTTGCCACGGTCGGTAAGAATTTGGATTACGCACTTTAACCGGTTTTCTTTGCGATAATGCTTTTACGATATCCACGATTAACGCATCCGGGGTCCAGTCTCCGCCGCCAATCACATTGCCAGCACGACCACTTGCTAATTTAATTCCATGTTCAGTAATTTTGTCGGGAGGGAAAAAAGAAGTTCTGTACGACCGTAACAATATTTCTGCAGCGCCTTTGCTCGCTCCATAAGGATCATGATCCCCGAACGGATCAGATTCTCGATATCCCCAAGTCTGTTCCCGGTTTTCATAACATTTATCACTGGTAACCACGACAACAGCGCATGGTTTATTCAATTTTTTAATTCCATCCAGCAGGTTTGCAGTACCAATTACATTTACTTCAAATGTTTCTTTGGGAATTCTGTAGCTTTTTCTTACAATAGACTGTGCTGCAAGATGTAGGACTATATCTGGAGAAGCGTCTTGTAAAGCTTTATGCAAAGTTTCCTCATCCCGAATATCCGCTTCATAGTGATTCTCCAGTAATTCCTTAATCCCACATATAGTAAAATTATTTGGGTCGGTAGGGGGGGCAAGTGCATAACCCGTAACTTTAGCGCCCAGATGATTCAACCACATACACAACCAGGATCCCTTAAAACCTGTATGACCAGTAACAAAAACTGAAAATCCATCGAAAGTATCTATGAAAGGCATACCCATTAAATCGTTCTCCTCACTTGTTAAAACGTTAACTGTTTATATTAAAGTTCTCAACTTTTGGATGAGTAGTTCCAACTGATTTTTTGCTTTCGTAGACAATAATTTTAATCCCTGTCCAAAAATCAGTTTTCAACCATTGCCTGGTTTCAAAATAATAAAACCCAGCAAGCATATCTTTTTCTTTATAAGGCAACAGATATAGGAGAGTAAGGGGTCTTGGAGATTTCTCTAATGATTCCCGGATTTTCTCAAAAACTGATGATAAAATACTTCCCGTAAAGGAATTCCAAATAAAAATTGTAGTTATATCCGATGGAAGCGTAAAACTCCGTGCATCCTTGCAGATTATTTCAATATCTTTGCATTCCAGGTTTTTCCATGCTCTTTTAACATTCTCTTGAGCAATATTGCATAGCTTTTGTGATAATTCTACTCCAATGACCTTTTTAAATGGATATTGAGCGGCCAATATTAATGCTCGACCCATACCACTGCCATAATCAAGAAAAACACTTTCCTCAGGTCGAATATCGACGGTGTGCATTGCAGTGTCAAAACACACGTAGCTAATAGGTTCATACCCTTCACATTCCGAATCATATCCTAACATTTCTGGTCCTAAATTTTTTACAGTCTTAATTCCTAAATTCCATTCACGGTAAAGTGCGGATAAGTGCAGCCTAAACCACTTCAGGGTATCAAAAAAACCCACCTCGAATATTCTCCGGAATATTTTCACCGGTAAGCTGGTCCACATAAGGACAGGAAAATTGTTATGAGTCATATAAACTCCGCATCTATGTTTTTGAATTAGCTATTTTTATTAGGAATCTTGATTTATTAATTGGCTGAATGTGAATTGTAAATCACCCAATTACGTAAGGCGCGGTACACACGGAGTGGAGTTCTTCCTAAAGGCGATGCATGAACAAGATTTCGGGTGTTATACCAACCGGACCGCAACACATTATTTATAATTCGTAATTCAACCGACCCAATTGCTAAAGGTATAGAGCCTGACATGAGACCGATTTTCATTTGATTATATCCCCTACCCAGATCGATTCGTTTTATACCCATTTCTGCAGCTTTCTTCGCAAGCTCGATGTGGAGTATTAACCCGGGAGAATATTTGGAATAGGCTGGATCATAGGTTGGAAACCAGGATGACAACATATCATTTCTTCGTACTCCCAAATGGACGGCAATTAACCGCTCCCCTGCGTAAAGAGCTGACAACATTCCAGTCATCCCTTTTGTTTCTGTGCACCAGATCAATTTTAACAATTCAACAACCCAGTTAAATTGAAATACATCCAAATATTGTAGTCGATTAAGCTGTTCCTGTTTCCATGTCAAAAGCGCTGCAAATGCAGCAGTCTCGGTGGTATGCATTTCGAACCGAAGTGGACCGACTTCTCGCTCGATTTTTCGGGATTTACGCATAGCCTGTGATATCGTTGAAGAACCCGACTGCCTCCTTGAAAATTGATAACCTTCAAATCCTTCGCTAAGATCCATGTATGGCGAATCTTCAATAAGATGATGGAAGGGCTTAAACAGCGTTTGTGACGCTACCAGGTGATCGAAATGCCAGGCAGAAAGCTTGCATTCTTTTAAAAGTTGCTTTGCATCCAAATGAACATTTTTTTTCAGGACAATCCCATGCATATCTGAAATCCTCCAGGCAACCGCTCTTCCAATGTTTTGCCTGACACGCTGAAACGGGAAGAAACCAACAAATTCATCGCATTGCTCTAAGACGGCTACATTTACATTATCACAAACACTTGCTGTAGCCATAATGAACTCAGGACTAAGAAAGGGATTGTTAATAGCAGAATCTTTATTCTGTAAATGGGACCATGCTGTGACATGATCTACTGTTAGACACTTCCCATCAATGACGTTAATTTTCATTTTGTGATCGCAACCTAAGCTATTAGACAGCTGCATGAGATGCCGAGTTCACGAACCTGATTTTTTATTTCTTGTTCGTATAGGGGGTTTGTTATAACCACAAGGTCCGGTCGATGCTCTATTAAAAATTCGGGCGAAACAATCTTCTGGGCAGACCCGGGAATATACTTATTTTGTCTATTCGGATTAATGTCCACAACAAAATCTACCAGATCCTCGGTATTGAGAGCATTTAAAAACCCAATTCCCTTACCTCCTGAACCCCAAACAACGACACGCTTGTTTTGTTTTTTATAGTCCCTCAACCGATCTTTCCATTTTTTTATTTTTCTTTGGTGATGTTCAGCAAACATGGAGATTTCAGGGGGTAGCTTGCCATTTAAATTAGATTGTTTTGTATCCGGCAAAGAGGTGTTGCTATCGGTTTTTGCCTCCACAAAAAGATATTGATCCCCTTCATAACAAACGCCGGAATCGAGGACTTTAAATCCACTGCGCTCGAATATTCTTACATAAGCTTGAAGGGTAAAGTAGTTACACTGCTCGTAATGAATACTCCAGGTTTCCTGATTGTGGAAGGCATGAGAAGCATTGAAGACTTCGAAATAAATGCCAATATTGCGGTCGCCAATTATTTTTCTGAGATTTTTCAAAAAATTTAATGGACCTGGTATATGCTCGAAAACAGAAAGACAACAAATAAAGTCACAGTGAAGATTTGCATACTTTTCCGTAAAAAAATCACGAATCATTCTTATGGTTCCATCCCCTACTTGTCTGGTATATTCATATTTAATAGTTGGATCGATTCCTATTCCGATATTTCCTCCAATTTGGCAAATCAAGGAAAGGAATTCTCCCGCTCCACAACCGATCTCTAACACAGTTTTATTTAGAATTTCATATCGTTCAATAAGGCGCGATGCAACCCCATTGATGTATGAGCGAAATACTGAAGAGTGGATTAAAGATGCTTCATACCCTGGCTCATAGGTGACCTTTTTTGGATCGAATATGCGGTTATGAACGAATCCACAACTGTGGCAATAAGACAAAATAATATCGCCTGTCACAGTATTTCGTGCTTGTTCGGCACTATCAAAAAGTAAACATACATGGACAGGAAGGTGCTTAACCTTATAAAAATCCGTTTGATCCGGCGATCCACATGCAGGACATTCAATTGCTACGGATTCAATTGCTGTTTCAGTTTTCTCAAGTTGTTCGATATTAATCATTAATAAAAGTCATCCTTTGTAATCAAAAATGAGGTCAAAAAAATTCTAATAAAAATGGTTATCATTCTTATGATATCTAAAAATTTAGTTTTTCTCCGTATTCATCACTCTAGATTTTTTCAGAAAGGTACAGCTCCGCCACGTCAATCCCATTTAATGATTTTCGAGATTTCAGTGGCGCTAACGTTATCGGGTTTGATTCCGACTTTAAGATCTTTGTGAGCCGAGATTTATTTCGTCTACTATAAAACCCTTGAGTATATCAAACCCGAGGAAATTCTCCCTCGTAAACTTGTTCGAAAAATTTGTGTTTGTGATTCTTCGAATTTTCATACCGAAATTAACTGGCAAGCCTTGTTCCAAATAAATTAAATGCGTTAAGCGCTCTAACGAAATCTTCTTAAGTATTTGTTTATTAATATTTTAGGTTAATTATTTATGGTAGAATTCAATAATAATTGTGATAAGGAGTGTTTTGAGGAAAGTTGTAAATTACGACACTACTTTGATCATAATGAAGTTAACTAGATGATTTTACTAGAGTTATCCATCTGCACATATCTTCGTTAAATTTTCGTAAAATACGACACTAATAAGAGCTGTCTGGAAAGGGATTTATTCTGTAAGACTTGCTTTTAGAATGGAGTATTATTCAGACCAACCCCGGCGGTTCCAAATAACACTCTGACTATCTTAAGGATAATAAAAGCCTTAATTGTATTCTCTGGTCGAGGTTTTCACCACCACCAAGTTTATGTGTTTGTTGATATATTCTAGCAAAGCATAAATAAAGAGAACAATGCCGAACATCTCCAAACCCTCCTCAATGGTTTGAGCTATCGTCAGTTGAAAAGATTTGAAGCCTCCTTCAATTCCTTGCGCATCGACAATTACACCCTCAATAAGTTCTAATCCAATAGCGCCGCCAACAAAAACAAGGCCAGAAGCGATAAACAGCCAACGCGTACGGGGCTCCAGATTTATAAGGAATTTTGTGAAAAATAGAGTGAAAAGAAGTACAAAGAAAATGCCCGGAATGACCCATGCAAAGTAAATAATCCCACCTGAATCAAGCCATGAATGTAGTGTATCATCAGCCATCTCATGAATCATGACAGCTTCATCTAAAGAAAGATATAGAAAGACAAAAGATAGGACAAACCAATGCAACACATATTTGTCTTCATTACTCTTTTTAATCAAAGCAATGATGATTAATAAAATCGAACTACCAAGAAGTGCAATTGAGGAATACCATGCTGGAATACTGGGTTCATGACCTAAATCAAATCGTTGCATTATTTTTGCAAGTTTATGATCTGTGCTTGGAGCTACGTTATAGATTATCACATTTGCAATAGTACCAACTATTAGAATAATGAGCACAAGTTTAATAAGCCAAAAAGCAATTTTTGTAGGATTAATCTTAACTTTAAATCCGTTTGTAATCGAAAGACTGACCTTGTCATTTTCAAAGTTTGTCATATTAGATATTTGACTTTTTCTTTTATTTTTATTGGATTGGGTATTACTTGGATTGGAACTTCTAGAAGAATAACTTCTTATTAATTTTATGAAACTCCGGCATTATTGATTTTGCCAATCAGATTACGTCCCGAATTAATTCTGCCATAGCCTTTACTGCTTTGTTCAGGCTAATTGGCGTCCAATGATTATGGGATCGTTCCCAGAATAGCAATTTAGTTTGATATATTTTTATCAGGTTTCAACCTTCAAACTGAAATTGACCTGTGCGAAAATTGTCTAAAAAGTCATTAATCTAAAACGATATGTTCACCAGATCAGGATAGTGTTTAAGCAATTATCGTTTGAGATATAAAATATTTTTCGGAATTGAAAAAACCAGAAACCCAGTATTTAACACTTCGCTTTGAAGCCCCGTTGAATTTTAAAGAGCGACAATGTTCTTGTTAAAAGGCTTTGTGCTTGTATTTGAAAATAGACTTAAAAGAACTTATCATGTTTTAATTGTAATAGGTTCCTGTTTTGACTTTTGCAAAGTAAAAGAATTCCACTCCTGACTATCTTTGCAGGTAGTATGTAAAATAGACAGGTCTTCAGCAAGACCACTACCGAAAATTGTTTTAATTATAATTTTCCTCCATTTTTTGAATTGCAGAAGGTATTGAAAAATAACAAAAAAACATAATATTTTTTCTGCAGTTGTCAAATCTGTTCTTATGATGGAAATGACATGGCCAAATAAAAGTTTAAACCTCGTAAATGCAAAATGATTCGTGTTTTTAGGATTCATATACCTCTGTTGTTTTACCGAAGAATTTAAGCTGCTTGCAGCATCAAGATGATGTCGCTGATAGAAGAGTTTTTCAGGTACTTCCTTGTAACATCCCCGAAGGCTCATTTCACCTAAAAGTACTTTCTCAGCTCCATAGCAAGGAAGAAGCATTCGAGTACTTTTTAACGCATCAACGCGAAATACGGCATAGCTATCAACACACCAATTTGTGCCTAACAAAACGCCTTTGAAACGCCTATGCGGACTGGGAGAATTATAATTATTCCTGGGCAGTTCATTGTTTTGGCCAATTTTCCATCTTAAAATCTCTTTACCGCTTGCATCAGTTTTTCCACTTTTTGTATGGCACCATAGAACACTCGGGTCCTTATCCAGTACATCAATGCAGCGGGCAAGAAATGTTGGTTTACAAATATCGTCATAAGCCGCCCACTTAAAGTATTTGCCTCTGGCAAGTTTAAAAACATGATTGAAGTTCCAAATTGCCCCTTTGTTAGTTTCCTGTCTGTAGTATTTGATTCGCTTATCCCTGCGAGCATATTCCCGACAAATCGATTCTGTGCTATCCGAAGAAGCATTATCCGATATGATCAGTTCAAAATCTTCAAACGTTTGTACCAAAAATGACTGGAGCGCTTCATCAATAAACTTGGCGCCATTAAAAACCGGCATTCCAATACTGACCTTTGGTGTTTTGAGAGCTATGTTTGTGACTCTTGAATTCATTGGATAGAACCTATGTTTTTATTATCACTAAGAAACTTTCAGGTTTGTTAGTCGTCTATCGATCATTAATAGTGCGAAATTACGGCATGATTAATTTTGCCCAGAAGATTATGATCCAGAATTAATTCTGCTATAGCCTTGCCAGCCTGTTCGTGACTGAAAGGCGTCCAGTGAACCTGGGATTGTTGCCAATACAGCAACTCATGGCTGACATGAGAATCTAGCAGACCCTTACCAGAGACAAAGGTGATACCCGGACGATCTATATCAAAATACTCGAGAGGAAATTCTTCAACCAAAGGATCACTTCTATCCCAGTAAGGTGTTGGTATGCTCAGAATAATCATTGGAATATTTCTTTGTCTAAGCAGGTTGTAAAAATGATTAAAAATGGTTGCTGTTAATCTGCGCACATATATATATTTTTCTACATTCACCATAATATCACCTAATGGATATGTATTATTGATGTTCAAATCGGAGTTCGGTGAAAGTTGTATTTCTTTCTCTTTCTGCGTTTCAATCCATCTTTTCGCAATGCCTATAAGAGACTGCTTTAGGAACACAAATGCATTGGACCGCTCAGAAAGAAAAGTAGAAAGCATATTTGTATTGAAAAAATTACCTAAACTTCCCAAGGGCACATATCGCTGGTTATGTCTAATCAGACTATTACCGTCAAGCTGGAAAAGACCGGTGCGTATATTGTCCATGAAATCATTGATCCAAAACGATATGATCACAAGGTCCGGATTATAGTTGAGCAATTCCCGCTCAAGGTACAAATATTCTTCGGCGTTGGAAAAGCCGGAAACACCCGTATTTAGCACTTCGGTTTGAATCCCGATAAAATTTAAATTTCGTTCCACTACACTGGAATAAGTATCTTCGCCGTCTACCTCAAAACCCAAAGTAAACGAATCACCCAAACTGAGAATCCGTTTGACACCAGGTTGCTTTTGATAAGTGTAATCGCGATCAGCCCGCATTCCTTGATTATTGATTCGGAAATGCCATGTTCCATCAGCAGACTTGTGTCGGTACCTGGCCCCTGGGTCGTTGTAACGAATACCCCAAGGAGCCTCTACAACGCGACGCGGGAACTTGGGAATCTCTCCTACAACCAACAGAACCAACAATTCGGCCAACAAAAATGAAACCGAGATTCCGATTATGACAGCTGCTGTGTTCTTGAGCCAGTTGTGTCTCAAACTGATGAATCGCTTAAATGAACTTTTCATGTTGATTTTGTTATTCATGTCCTAAACCTTTGGCTTCACTGTGTTCAAATGGTCAACGACGAGTAGCCAATTGTGTGATTATTCAATTTTTTAAGCGGCCGTACGTTTTAAAGCTCTACTATCGAAACCCCCCTGTGCTTTTTCACCAAGCACCTTTTCATAGATCTCTATCAACATTCTATAGTTGGTCTCAGAAGTATATTCCTGTTCATATTCTTCGCGAGCAACTTTCCGCATTTGCTCCATTTTTAATGGATTACTAAAAAATTGATCGATTTTTGCCGCCAAATCGGAAGCATTCCCTCTCTCAAAGAGCAATCCCGTGTGGCCATCCTGCACAAACTCAGCCATACCTCCCAGGCGCGAAGTTATGACAGGAGTTCCCTTGGCAAAAGCTTCAAGAATGGTTTTGGGACATATTTCATACCAAATAGAAGGCATAGCCAAACAAGCGGCGTCTCCGACTATAGAATAGACTGAGCTTTGCGACTGCCTGCCAAGCCATTCGATGCGATTGTCCTGGTTAGCTGCCTTGCAAACGTTTTCTGCTAATTCACCTTCACCGACAATCTTTAATGTTATTGGCTTCCGCAGTTGCGACCAAGCAGAAAGCAGTATGTCTATCCCTTTCTCCTTGGAAAGCCGTCCGACGAAAACGACGTAGTTTCCATTCCCCTTACCGACGCTTGGTTCAGAGTGAATAAAATTAGGTTTATATACAATTTTGTTACGGGGAACCCCTGCTTGAATAAACTTTTCCATGGTAAATTTTGATGGTGCAATATACCTTGAAACCATTTGAGACCAGGTATTGATTAATCTATGAAATCCAATCATACTCGCTGCTACTGTGCTAGCAGCCTTATTTTGCCTATAGCAACCTCTTAGCACTCCTGGCCATGCAAACGTCTTACCTAAACAATCCTCGCATATCTTTCCTTTTCTTGTAAAGAAACCGTTCAAACAAAAAAGTCTATAATTGTGTAATGTTTGAACTATAGGTACTTTTTCCGCCCTGGCTGCGTAATAGAGGGAAGGCGAAATTAGAGGAAAAGTATTGTGAGAATGTATAATTTCCGGCTTCTCTTTTTGGATTAAGCTTCTTATTTTACAGTAAGTTTGTTGGTTCCAAAAAGTCTTTCGTAAAATCTCCCAATTACTCATTTCATCGATAGCGTCGTTATGTAGCGTATAACGAACTACTTCATGACCATTAGCCTCCAGCAAACTAGTTTCGTCAATATAAACTTGATCCTCCCCACCAAACCACTGATAATGATTGTGAGAGACTAAAATTTTCATGGCAAATTCCTCATTTTAGGGGTTGATACTGATAGTTTGGACCTGGTGTAGAAATAATCATTGGGGCGCCGCGAATCTCTTTCGGAAGAGCATCAATAGGTTGTAAGAACTTATCAAGCTGACGCCAAAACAATGCGATTAACCAAATAATTGTGCTGCCCCTCGGCATTGGGCCAAATAACACGGGTTCGGTTAAACCTATAATGAGCACAACAATAAGGATAAGATCCGGAAAAATAGAAGGACTTGTGAGCAATTTGCCCAGTTGAGTGAGTAGCATTGCAACCAAAATAACACCGCCAAATAATCCTACACATAGTATCGTATTAAGCAACAAATTATGAGCATGATGTAAATCATTTTCACCATATGCGTGGTTCGAAAATTCAGTTAACGCATAACGAGACCCACCATAGCCATAACCGACCCAGGGTGATTCAAACACCTTATCTATTGCAAATGACCAGATGTCTGTTCTACCAGTAAAGGTGTACATTTCTTCCACATCACCTGAGCGAGTTAGGCTCTTAAGTATCGTTTGGGAATTCAATTCCACCAACCCGCTGAAATAAACTAAGGATATTAATGAAATGACAATAATAACACCGAAGGCGGTAAAAACTTTTGCGGGGATTTTGACTTTCCGGAACAGAAAATATGAGATTACTATCATTACACACACCATTGCAGATTTGGCTCCAGTGGAATAGGCAGAGATGCAAAAAAATCCTAAAAGAAACAGCATAGTTCCTCGGCTT
The DNA here is from genome assembly GCA_022566355.1 of candidate division KSB1 bacterium. Taxonomy (NCBI): domain Bacteria; kingdom Pseudomonadati; species Candidatus Zhuqueibacterota bacterium. The sequence continues at coordinate 70,478 of JADFJB010000001.1, read as the reverse complement.
AGATATCCAGCTATTTTTAAACTTAAGATTGTTGCCACCGCCAACGAAATTTGAAGACCTAATTCATTGGAACTGTTGCCTAACCGACTAGGCTCCGTAGCATAGCGCCCTAATTCAGGCCAAATAAAGTATAGTACCCAGGAACCAATACAGTAAATTAATAGTCCCGCTAAGATTGAAAACATTACTCGCCGATAACCTAAATTGATTATTAGAGCCGGTACAAACAAAATAATACAAAAGATTGCAAAACAAGCCGTTGCGGTGTAAGGGATATTGGATGCAAAAGCAACCGTGACTAACCCCCATAGTCCGAGCAATAAACTCCAGGCGCCTGGAAAGCGAAAAAATTCTTTAACCGTCTTTCTCACATAGAATAAACCATAGAGCCCACATCCAGCACACAGCAACAACCTGATAATCACCGTATACTGAACCGAAAACTGGGCTCCTTTTTCTAAACCAATAAGCGTGATGCTGAAGCTGTTAAAAAAGACAGCAGCACTTAATAAAATAGCACCGATCCACATAGACATCGTAAAAGGTTTCGTTTGATTGAGCAACCGTTTATCTATTGTTGGTAGTAAAGATAAGGTCTGGTTCATAATTATAATTAGTCTAAGCTATATGAATTATCCACAAGCCGTAAAAAAGCTATCCACCTAACTAACAAGGCGATCATTGAGCCTGCTAGCATACTATAAGCCGCACCCAAAACTCCCCACTGAACGACCAGGTACGGCCCAACAACAATCGTTACACCTAAACCAATTAAACATGCCTTAAAATTTTTATTCGGTTTCTCAATAATGCGTAAACCAATATCTACTGTAATGGTCAAAGCGGATAAGACAATTCCCATTGCCAATACACGAATTGTGGATTCGAACCCCTCATAATCGTTGCCATAGAAAAAAGACATCAACTCACCACCAAAAAGAAACATCATCACACAAAACAAGATCATGACACCCCCCATAAGCAATGTGGTTTTCAATATCACTCTACGAACTTCTTTACTGCCACTTTCAGCATATAAGCGAGCAGCTCTCGGTGCTAATACATTGCCAATTCCCAAAATAAGGGGGTTTGCAATTGATACTATAGCCCAACAAGCGGTATAGGCGCCGGTAGCAGAAGTGCTAATCATTAGCGCTAGCATCCAGAACATTAAGTACCCATGAAAAGTTCCGGTTATCTGGCTCGCAAGAACCCATCTTCCGAATAACAAACTTCGCTTTATCTCTCGTTTTACATCGCTCCAATTTACTTTCATGCTTTTGCTAAATTTAGACAACCATACCAGACTTACTATCGCACATGCCAAACCAACTACTGCGTATGTGGTAATAGCAGATAGCTTAGCAATTAAACCTAACCAGACCAGACCACTTATTAATATCAGCACGACTCCCATGTCAATAATTAAAGCCGATGCAAAATGTAGATTTGCGAACGCGAAACGTCTGCCAAATTCCCGTAATAGTATAAAAGGAGTAATTCCCGCGAGTACCCAGATCAAAGATGCAATGCGATTATATTCGAAAACTGTTGAAAAAAGTGTTGCTGACACAATTAAACAGATTACAGCTAATATAGAGAACAAACAATATTGGATGAAAATACTTCCGGCATGCTGTGCGCGGGATTCCTTGGGAGTATGATTAACATAAACTGTATAAGGCACAAAAATTATTGATTCTTGCATATTGACAATCAATATAACGATACTAAATCCAAGGGAATAAACGCCTAGTTCATTTATTCCACACAGTCTGCCAACAATTACGGTTATTAAAAAATTAGTGCCGCTAACGATTGCCTGGTCCGTTAAACCCAAGACACTCTTCCAGGCAGTTTTGCCAAACAGACTCTGCCACAGTACAGTTAAACTACTTAACCATGATTTAGCAGTGAGAATGCTTTCTTCAGTTTTAACTAAGACAGTCATCGTTTTTTTGAATTACGTTTGAGTACGAGTAAGAAGCTTGAAAAAATCATCGCTTTTTTGAATCAATCAATGAGCTACCCCTTATTTTGAAATCACCCAGCCCCTTTTCCTAAAACTACTGCAGGAATGGTTTTTAACATAACTTTTAAATCAAGCCAAAGAGACCATTTATCAATATATTCCATATCTAACTCCATCCACCTATCGAATGGAATATTATTTCTGCCATTGATCTGCCACAGGCAAGTTAGCCCGGGACGTACACTAAATCGCCTCCGATGCCAGTTTTTTTCAAAACCACTATAATCTCTAAGTGTAAGTGGTCTGGGCCCGACAAGACTCATAAATCCTTGCAACACATTGATAAGTTGGGGTATTTCATCAAGGCTGGATTTCCTGAGTAATTTCCCAAACCTTGTAACCCGGGGATCATTTTTCATCTTGAAGGTTGGCCCCTGAAGTTCGTTGGCTGATTCGAGATCGGGCATCATACCTTCTGCACCAGATATCATAGTGCGGAATTTATACAACGAGAATTTTCTTTTGTTTAGACCTACTCTCTCTTGAACGAAGAAAATGGGTCCTTTTGAAGTCAGCTTGATTAATAGAGAAATAACCAGGAAAAGTGGCGAAAACAATAAAAGAGAAACCGCAGAAATAACGATATCAAAGAAACGCTTGATGTAAACCTTCCACCCCGTTAATTTCACTGGATCGAAGGTAACCAAAGCATAACTTTCTACATTTACAATTTTTAAGCGAGCAAATCTTAAATTAAACATAGAGGGCAGAAACCTGACTTTGATACCCTGCTCCTCACATAAAGATACAATACGAGATACTTCTTGATAATGAGAATTCATCGGAAGACCAATAACCACTTCATCGATCACATGCTCATTCATATATTTTGAAAATTGATCAAAACTTGCTACCAACTCAAACCCCTGCTTTAAGCAATCAACTGATCCATCCCATTCATTATCAACAAAACCATCAATGCTATAACCAGAACCCGGATTTGATTCAATATCTAGAGCGAATTGCATAGATCGCTGATTCATGCCTATCATTATTACATGCTGTGAATTTCGTCCATCCGATTTAAACTTACCAATTGCATTTTTAATCGTATTGTTGGAAGAATATCGTTTTGATGATGAAAGGGCGAAAGTTGGACTTCCGTTTCCATTCCCAGGTAACTCATCAACTGGTCTTGGGTTTGAATCCATAACGCTGTTTTCATTGGTTTTTAAATCATCAAACTGGTCAAAAAAATCTAAAGGTCTTGTTTTATCGTCCCGGTTCGTTGGATATGGAAAAATAGTATAAAACGGTGGAGGCATAAATGTTGAGATGTAAGTGCAAATACTCAATGCAAGTTTTTCTGCGATTTCTGCATCAGTATTTAATAAAATAACACCAATACCATCATTTAAAATTCCTATTTTATCTGAAGAGCGTATTTTACTTGAAATAATATCATATATCCGCCTTCCGCTTTCTGATCTTACATCCTTCGTTTCAATCCGATAACTGATCAACCAAAAAAAATGATTATTACGGTTGACATGCTCAATTTCTTGTATAATAGTTGCCTTAAATTCTTTATAACTCGCTATCCTGGAAGAAGATTGAGTTTTTATAGAAGGTTTAACTATTTGCAGATAACTCATTGATTCAAATCCTAATGAATATTGTTCCAATAAATTTTAGGCTTATAACCTGCGGTACAACCATTGTGGTAAATAAAATTTTCTGTGATTCACAATACCACCAATTATACGAACATTCGCATGGGTTAAAATTTTCTTTGATTCTTTTAAAACTTCAACCCGGCAATCATCTAATTTTACAGTTAAAACAACTCCATCACAAATTCGGCAGAGAGAAATCGATTCACCATATTCTAAAATTGGTGGTAAATCCATCAAAACCAAATCAAATTGATCTCTAAGTTTTTCAAGAGCTATCTTAAGTTTTTCAAAGCCGTGGGGTTTCCTGTTGAAAGGACTACAACTACCAGCAGTAATTATGTTGAGATTTGAATTAGGGATTTTAATAATGCATTTCTCTATTGAAATATTTTTTGTGAGAAAATCCATCAAGCCGAAATCCGCTGTTATTTCGAATTTCTTATGTAATTCCGGCGCCCTTAATTGTGTATCAATCAAAAGTATCCTGTTGGGGGTGGCATTATTTGAACAAATCATTGGGTTTTCATTTTCATTGGAGATCTCCAATCCAGATGCGACTAAAGATAGAATTCTTGCAATTGTAGACGTACCTTGTTTGTGGATGGGGCTCACAATTCCAATAATATTCAATGAATCTTCACCAGCAGATAACCTTATATTCTCTAATATTTTTTGAAAATCATTTAACACTTTATCTGAATAATTGTTTAATAGTGAAGGTACCATATGATTGGCCGTTTCCTGCAATACGAAATTTTCAGGAGTGGTAATTGTGATTGTTTCATCATCTAAATAAGAGTTATCTTTAACTTGTTCTTCGTTTTTGTCAGGTTTAGTTTCTGTACCCTCTATTTTTAATTCTATTGTTGCAGGCTTTGCATCTTCCAAGAACTGAAGTGAAGTGTCATTCGTGTCCAACTCAAATTTCAGTAAGTTAGAATCAGAGTTGTCTTTATCGAGAAAAGTTATTTGCTTAGCTCTTTTTAGGAATTCTTCAGCTAATAAACGATTACATGCCCTATTTACATTTAAAGGAATTCCCTTCGATAAATCATAGATATTATCTACAGAATCTTCTTTAAAAATTGAACATTCTTGATTGCCCGCAACAGCAAACCTGTGATTGATATACTGCTTGACTTCTTGATAATTCAATGTAGAGAGATTCAATTTCACATCAATTAATCTAGATAAATCATTCAACTCTTCATTTTCTAATATTGTTAAAATCTCACTCGTTCCCACCAGAATAAATTGAAGTAAGCCTTTTGGGAATAAATTCAGCAGCTTGCCAAGTAGTAATAAAACATTCTGTTTCGAAGATTGTATATCGTCAACGATTAACAAAGATTTTCTGTTTAATCGTCTATTAATCTCTAATTCGGAGGATAATGATTGAATAAGTTCAAAACTGGATTTTTCAGTTGATGTAATACCAAATTGTTTGCAAATATTACGTAAATAATACTCTAGGTTTGTAAAAGTATTATTTATTATAACAACACGATATTCATCTGGTAAAAGTTTTACAAAAGAATTAATGATTAAAGTCTTGCCGCTACCTTTTTTGCCTGTGAACAGTATATTTTGCCCTTTTAACGCCGCCTTTCTAAGGGACATCAAATTTTCTTTATGCCCTGCACTCCAATAAACATAATTAGGATTCTCAGTCCTTGAAAAAGGCATTTCTTTAATACCGAAATGATCCCAAAATATTGGTTGAATTTTTTCTTTTAATCCCTTAGGCATAGAATGATCGGTTTGCATAATATCCTTTTCAATCAATGTTAAATCAGTATGTTAAGTTAGTTCTATTTCTCGGACAGTGCCAAGGCTTGGAATTCCAACAAGTTGCTCTAAATCGTTAGATGATTTTATAGAATGGTCAAAGTATTCTTGCAAAGTGATCAAGAAAAAACCGCTTACCATTCCTAAAAATATTGAAACAATGAGAAATAAATAGGTTTTTGGGAAAATTGGTTTTATTGGTACAATTGGAGGGCTGATAACACGAATCCTTACTCCTCTTTCTAACTTTGCCAAAGATATTCTTGATTCTTCTTTTTTCTTCAACAACATTGAATATACCTCTCGATTTTCTTCAATGCCGCGGCTTAGCTGCGCAAATTCATATTCTTCTTGAGCAAATTCTTTGACTTCCAGCGTAATCTGGGCGATCAATCGCTGAAACTCTTTTTCTTCCGCTTTCAATGCCCTTATGGAAGCTTCTTCCATTTCGATGATTTGTTGAATCTCATTTTCAATGATGGCTTGTGTAACATTTATTAAATTAGTAACCTCAATAACTTCCACGTACTGGGATGTAAATTTTTGCTCAAGTTTTTCTTTTTGTAGTTTAAAATCCAGCAGTTCTCCCCTTAATTTAGCAATATGTTTTTCTCGGCTGGGACTATTACTTGCATCCATTGTTGGTATATTTAGATATTGACCTCGATCTCTCTGTTCCTTTACAACTGATAATTTAGTCTCTAACCCTATCCTTTGTGTCCTTACTCGTGTTAAGTTCTGTTCATAATTATTCAGTTTATTACGTAAGATTTCACTCTGTGCTTCTGTCGACAACATTTCTTTTTCCTTTTTATATGCAGATTGCTGCCTTTCCAATTTCTGGAGTTTGTCGTTTTCAATCTTTAGTTGTTCCTCAAAAAATTGGTGAGTTTCAGACTGTTCTGATATTTCAGAACGATAAGTTTTGTAGGTATTTATAAACGATTTAACAACTTCGGCAGCAAGCAGTGGATCTTTCGTTTTATAGCTAATTTCCAAAACATTACTATTACGAGGGACATCAACTCTAAATTTTTCCCTCACTCTTATTACCGTTTTAGCAAAAATAATTTTATCAATGTTAGGTTTATTTGAATGATTTTTAAAATAAACCTGAGATAATTGCAGTTCTTGAACCACACGTTCTGCAACTGGGTAACTTCTAAGAATTTCCACCTCAGAATTTACCCAATCAAATTGCCCGATTCCTCTATAAGCACTATTTTTGAATAAAATGGCCTTTTCGTCTTCGGTATCATCTTTAATTAAAATTGTTGCTTTTGCCTGGTATATTCTTGGCAATAAATAACTGACAATAGATCCAATTGCAACGACAGACAGAAAAACGACCAGTAATGTCAATTTTCGTTTAAATATGACCATGAATAAATTTCTTAAGGAAAATGAGTTTTCGTATTTTGATTCACTAAACATTTAGTTTTTTTACTCCGGGAATTATTGATTTAGTTTTAATTTATTTAAATACAGCTCCGCCAAGTCAGTCCCAAATTATAAAATGAGATTCCTTGGCGTTGTGAATTATGTTTTGTTCAGACTTTAAGAATCTTGTAAAACAAGCTTCATTTGGTCCAGAATAATACTCTCAAATAAATATCAACAGGCGGAAACGCTCCATCATAGACTTGTTTAAGAAATGAGCTAATTCCCGCAATAAATGTTTTTGGAACATAAACAATATCTTGTGGGCGCAAGTAATACTGGTTTGGAATGTTTGCACCTTTTAATAGTTCTTTTAAGTTGACTTTAATGGCTTCGATTTGCTCATCCTGACCTAATCGCAATATCATTACACTCTTTAGCTTGGCGCTATCCTTGGCTCCACCGGCTTGCGCAATTGCCTGTAAAATTGTCATATTGCGCGTTATTGGATAACCCCCTGGTTCGTTCACTTCTCCTAGTAGATAAACATTATACCCCCCGAACTGTCGAACGAATATCGTTACTTCCGGGTTGATTAACAAATCTGAATAGGATTTTGTAATTATACTGTCCAAGCCACTAGGGGTCATTCCAGATACATAAATGTCGCCAACTTTTTCCAATGTAATTCGACCATCAGGCCGTACTGTAATAGTTTCATTGAATCGTGCATTGTTGAAAAATCTGACTTCTATTTCATCACCAAAACCTAATAGATATTCCGCAGGAACAACTGGTTGATTTTCAACAGATTGACTGCTAGATCCATTTCCATAACTTTGTTGCGGCTGTTTAATTCCAACTCTGTTAGAACATCCAAACAGGAGACTTGATATTAAGCAGAAAATTAATAAAATTTTTACCGTATATTTCTTTGCCAAAATTTTCTATCTTCCCTATTAAAGTTCTAGTTGAAGATTTACCGTAATTCGTTTCGAAACTATTTTAGCAAGTCTTGTTCCAAACAAACTAATCGCTTATCGAACCGGAATAAATATAGCAATAACCACTTGTTATTTAATAGTTTATAGGGATTTATTGATGTAGCGTTTTAATGAAAATGACAAAAAAAGGAATTCGGTATGAAGTCGTAAATTACGACAATAGACATGTTATAAAGAAGATAACATTTTGACTTTATTAGATTTAGACTATTTCTACATATCGTCTTCAAATTATGTAAAACACGACATAATGAAAGTCTAGAATGGAATTTTATTTCATGGAGGTGTGTTTGGTTAGCGTTTTAATCCAATTCGTATTTCCGCAATTTTCTATAAAGTGTATCACGATGGATTTTTAAGAGGGCCGCGGTTCGATTTTTGTTACCGGAAGCGATTTGCATAACTTTTTGAATATGCTCCCTTTCCATATCTTCAAGAGACAAAAGGGATGTCGAGTCAATTTCAACGTCATTATACTCATGCCAATGCATGTGATCAGGAAGGTGTTCCGGAAGAATATCTTTACCATCGCATAGTACCACCGATCTTTGGATCACATTCCTCAGCTCACGCACATTTCCAGGCCAATGGTAAGATAAAAAAATTTCCATCGTTTTTGAATGTATTGATGGCTGATTAATTTTCTGCTCAATTGAATATCGTTGGACAAAATAATTACTGATCAATTGAATATCTTCTCTAATCTCACGTAAAGGCTTTAAATTGATTTGCATTGTATTTAATCGGAAATAAAGGTCATTGCGAAATTCACCATTTTTGATACACAATTCCAGGTTTTGATTGGTCGCTGAAATCAGACGAAAGTCCGTTTGAATCAATTGATTACCACCAAGCCTTTCCACAACGTGCTCTTCCAAAACACGAAGTAATTTTGCCTGCATTTCGATTGGCATATCGCCAATCTCATCTAAAAACAAAGTGCCTTGATGAGCGATTTCCAGCTTTCCACGCTTTAGTTTTTTTGCATCCGTAAAAGCACCTGGCTCATAGCCAAATAATTCACTTTCTAATAAATGAAGTGGCAGGGCGGCACAATTAATTTTAAGAAATGGCTTATTCTTACGATTACTGTACTGATAAATAGCATTTGCGATCAGCTCTTTACCTGTTCCGCTTTCGCCTTTGATTACTACTGAAAGTTCGGAATGCGCAATTTTCTTTACCAATTCTCTTGTCTCTATAGTGGCACTTGACTGGCCAATGAATGGAAAGTCCATATCAGCAGTGTTGCCTGCGTTTTTCTTCTCTGTCTCAGAAGATTTCATCAGCGCTGTTTTTAAATTGCTTATTAGATCCATGATGTTGATCGGCTTCAAAATATAATTTTCCGCACCAAGCTTCATGCAGTCGACAGCATGTTGAATAGAACCGTAACCGGTTAATATGAATACGATTACGCCAGGCCATTTTTGTTTTATTTCACGCAGCAGTTCAATTCCGCTCATTTTGGGCATACGTAAATCAGTAATAACAGCATCAATTCTATTTTCATGTAAAATCGGTAGAGCTTCCAGGGCAGAAAGGCTTGTGAAAATCTCAAATGATTCCAACTCAAGGGTATCGCGTAATGCCCGCAAAAAATTCGGTTCATCATCAACGATTAATATTTTTTCTTTTTGATATTTCATATTTAATTTAAGATGAAATAGGTAACACTATGGATACCTTTGTACCTTTTCCTATTTCTGATGTAATATGTATTTCGCCGTGATTCCTGGAAATGCTTGCGTCTACCAGTGATAACCCCAGACCAATTCCATTTTGATCTAATTTTGATGAAAAAAACGGTTCAAAAATTTTTTTCAAATCTTCCTGTTCGATGCCAATCCCTGTGTCGGTGATATCAACAGCTAAGTAATTTTTTTCTTTGACATAAGTGTGGATTGTCAAACATCCACCGCTTGGCATAGCCTCCATAGCATTCATAAATATATTGAGTAGAACTTGTTTTATCTCACTAACATTGATAAAACAGAGAGGACCATGCTCCAAATTTGATTCTAATTCTATTTCCTGGTACAATAGATTTTTCTCTATCAATGAGAGGGTTTGCCGAATAATTTTGTTAACGTCGGCACTTTCACGTTCCGTACTTGTCCTCTGGGAAAAATCCAGCAAATTGTTAATGATTCGTTGTGATCGTATGATTTCGACCTGCATGATAGTTAAATGTTCGTGGACACGCACTTCCGGATGATTCTCCAGAACTTTGTTGAGATAATAAACGGAAGTCCCGATGATGCTTAGAGGATTTCGTAATTCGTGAGCAATCCCTGCGGCAAGTTGTTCCAGACTGGCCATTTTTTCTTTGAACAGCAAAAAATGCTTTTGGTTATTCTTTATTTGACCCGGAATTTCATCTTCAACAACCAGATCCTGTTTTTCTAAATTAGATTTCACTTTCCTCTTTCCAGTACAGAACTAGTTTTATGGCAACCAACGGAAGCCTTAGTTTATTATTCGGCAAGTTTTGAATAAATTTGAAATAAGAGACAAAAAGAAAGGATAAGGTTGGCAAATAAGCAGGATATAAATTACTGGCTTCTTAATTTTTTGAACTAAATAAGTCGGTAATTTTCTTAAAAATACTCTTTTGTTCTTTTTGGGTAACTACCGGCTTTTCGACAAAATTAATCTCCAAAACATCGTCCAGCTCAGTAAAAGAACTCTGAATTTCAGAGCTGGAATCATCTTCTTCAGGAATATCAAATTTCAAAGATCGATTTTGATCTTTCGGCAAAAATGAATTCTCAGCAACTCCATCTTCAAAATTTGTAGATTTGATTGTCGACGTTGTTATCGAGTATTCTCCTTTTATGAGAGAGATCAATCCCTCATCTTCTTTAATATCAAATATAAGCCCATTCTCATCCCCTTCGTCAACTTCTTCGCTGCTAATCGTTACAGAATCTTCTTCGGCATTGTATTTGATTATTTTATTCCCATCTTTTTCCTTTTCTTTCTCGCTGACCAGTAATACGGCTTCCGCAGCTTTTACAGAATCTATTAAATTTGAGATTAGTTTTTCCGAATCATTTTCTTTATCGTGCGTATCCACCATCATTACGATCGTTCGTCCAATTACTTCTTCACTCTCAAAACCGTAGACCATTGCCAGATCACTCATGGCCAGTCCACTTTTTTTTATTTCTTGAAGTAAATTTTCGGTATCCTCCTGGTTCTCAACATCAGAAATCAACTTACGGATATCTGCTATGTTTCGACGCATTTCTTTTTGATAGTAGGAAACAAATTCCAAAGCTGGTTCCGAAATTACGGTTTCTTTTTTCTCAGACATGATAAAACTCAATATTATTTTGACGGATTTTCGTCTTTGCGCAATAAGCTTTTCACATATTGCATTGCATCATTTACATTCGAAACATCTTTCGAGGTTTTTTCACTATCCATTTTTGAGTCCCCTGTTGAAGCTGGACCCGATTCTGTATCATAACCGGATTCAACCAAATGCTTATCCATATCTTTGTTAATCTTCTCTAACTCTTTTACGAAATCTTCTTTTGTAGAAATATCATTGCTGCGAATTGATTTCGCTAATAAATCAGCTTTAACTTTAAATTCTTGTGCCCATTTCATGGAATCCGCCTCATTCCGGATCATCAATTGCAGATGGTTTGGGATATCCGTAAACAATTCGAGAACTTGTTCAAAGAATAAATCTTTATAAATAATACTGGCCAAGAAATCTTCGGCCAAGTTCATCGTCTTGGAAATATCATCGAAATCAAACATTTGTGCTGTTCCAGCTAGTGAAGAACTTGCTTTCCTTAGTTCTTCCCATTGATCACTGTCAGTGATGTTTTCTTGAAGTTCCATTATAACATCAGAAAGAATCTTTAAATCTGCATCAGACTCCTCTTCCATAATTTCAGAAAAAATCTTTTTAGAGCTGTTTAGTTTTTCTTCATCAACAGATTGCGCTTCGGTCTTCGTAGATGAACTTTCATTATCGTTTTCTTCATCAAGGAGCTGGGAAGAGGTTTTTGTTCCGTAAGATGTTTTTTTGACCAATTTTTTAGAGTTACTCTCATAGGAAACCAATTCTACATTAGAAGGAATCATATCATTACTCAACCCTGTGGCTAAAACCATCACGTAAACTTTTTTATCAAGGTCCGGACTTATACGAGCCCCCCAGATGATCTTTGCAGATTTATCTAATTTTCGCGCCAAAGTATGCATGGCTGTTTTTGCATCTCTGATTGTCATATCCCTGCCGCCGGTTATATTGAGCAATGCACTTTTTGCACCGTCAATTTTTAGATCAATCAAGGGATTTGCTACTGCTTTTTCAACAGCATCTATGGCCCTATCAGGTGACTCACTTTCAGCCATCCCGATTAATGCAGTTCCACCGTCTTTCATTATTGTTCGAATATCTGCAAAATCCAAATTAACCAAGCCCTTTTGCGTAACCAATTCAGTTATCCCTTTGACAGCGTTTACTAAAACATCGTCAGCTACACGAAACGCCTCATCCAAAGACACATCAGGATCAATCTCCAACAATTTGTCATTTTCAATTACAATAAGGGTATCGGAATTCTTTTTTAACCGCTCCAGCCCATACTCAGCATTATTTCTTCTCATTACCCCTTCTTCTGAAAATGGCAATGTTGTTATAGATATGGTTAATGCACCTGCTTCTTTTGCCAATTCGGCTATAATCGGTGCAGAACCGGTTCCAGTACCGCCACCCAGTCCACACGTGACAAAAACTAAATCCGCATCACTTACAATTGCTTTTATTTCATTCTCATTTTCAACCGCCGAATCTTCACCCACTTTAGGATCACTCCCTGCACCCAGGCCACTAGTAATTTCTCTACCAATCAGGATTTTATGATCAGCATTTGTAAAAAGGAGATCCTGGGCATCGGTATTAATGGCATAGGTTTGAACATCATCAATACCTGCTTCTAATAGCCTGGAAATGGTATTATTCCCAGCGCCCCCCGTCCCAATGACCTTGATCACCGTTTTATGCGATTTAAGCAGGGCTTCTAACTCTTTGTCAGTATCACTTTGAAATGTAATTTTCTTGTCCTCTTTCATATTATTCCTATTGGATATTTGATTTCATAGATCCTTGAAAGTGATTTATTATTAAAAATGTTTACTCTCTTAACAACTGCTTAAAAAATTTTGAAGTGTCATCAAATAATAAAAAATCTAACGGATCATCTGATGGATTTTCTTTCTTCTCAAGTTGAACAGGTGAAACATCGATTTCCTCTTTCTCTAAAGAGGCTGGAATTTCACTCCATCCTTGAATGATTTTTATTTGCTGATTAATCCAGGATTGCCTTTCCGGCTCGTTTAATCTTTTCTCTCTGCAAGCATGTTCAATTTCGGAAACTGCCGTGTATAGACCATTAACCTGGGTTACGGTCATGGAAGATTCATTTTCCTTTTTGTTACTTATCAAATTTTCCGCATAAGCCATCAACTGATAAATGGTTTTATAACCAAGTTTTTTGGCTAAAGTTTTTAATGAGTAAAATGCCAGCTCAATGTCTTCCAGTGATTGTGAATCAGAAGGATTTCTCATCAAGTTTTGAAGAGACTTTCGGGCAAAAGAAAAATACATATCAGATTCCGAAACAAAATCGTAGCCATCCCCTGTGTCACCCGACTTTATGTTCCCTTTAATCCCACCGTTTCCTGGGTCAGGTTGTGAAGAGCCATTATGATCATTTTTGCTATTTTCCGGATGTTTAGTTTGATTGGCTTCATAATCCTTCTGCAACTTTTCTATGTAAAAATCAAAGTTGGATTCATTTTGATCTTCTACTTGCTCACTTTGAGATTCACTATTCGCCGGTTCAACTAAGTTTAGCTGCGATTCTTCATTTTTAATATCTTCCAATATTTCGAGCAAATCTTCATCAGCTTCTCCTGGCAAATTTATTGCAACAGGTTGTGGCTGTTTAGAAGAAGAAGGTTCTGGCTCTGTCAATGGTAAATCGCTTGATTCCATTAAATCTGATTCCCCTGTTGTTTTAGATACATCGCTTAAAGAATCAATCTGTCTATCTAAGTTCGAATCCGGATGTTCTTTAAGACTTAGATTTTCAGATAATTGGGATCGATTTACAGAATCTTCTTCAGCCTCTAGTTGTTCCTCCATAAGTTCGGTAAGAAGCTCGGATTCACGAATTGATTTAAATTCTACCGTGTCGACATGTTCATCGTGTATTTCTGTTTCATTTATGGAAGGCTCGGGTTCATTGAACTCGTAGATTTCTTCAAGTTCAGGCTTATTCAGGATAACAATTGGTTCTTCGTTTGTCTTTTTGGAGAAATTATTTGAATTTTCTTTGACATCAACTTTCTCGATTATTGGAGCAGCTTTTTCTGTTTTGCCATTTTGGACGAACAATTCTTCCGGGTAAACTTCTCTTTGTTTATCAATTTGATGTGCTACCAATCTAACGATATCCAATCTCTCGCTGCCTTTTCCGGAGCTGTTGACAACAGCAACGGCTTCCCAGGCGTCGTTGAGAATGTTCTTAAGAATTGATCGTTTTTCTATTCCTTTCATGTATGCAGTTTCAAATAACAGCAATACCTTGAATGAGAGCGCTTCAATTCCTTCATCACCTTGGATCATCGCCCCATCGCGCAAATCTTTAAAATCATTTTTGATTTTTTTAAATGATTTCCAATCGTTTGCATTCAGGCAGAAATTATCAATATTTTTCCGTATGCTTCTTAATTTATTACTTACATCATCCTGGAAATAGGACCAAGGTTGTAAATCGGTTGGATTGGGTTCGATACTTTCAATCTCATCCAACTTGGCAAATTGTTGAACAATCTCGTTACCATTTAGATCTTTTGGCTTTTCTTTAAATCCAGTTGGTTCGTTAAGATCGGAATGTAAAGGGAATCCGTCAGATTCTTGAGGATTAAATAGTTCATTTACCGGTTTTAAATTCTCAGTTTTCAGTTCCACATGAGGTTCGTGTGGCTCAATCTTTGATTCGGTGAATGACAGATTATCAGATTCAATTGTTAATTTTTCCGACTTTGATTCTTCTGCTTTATCAACCAGCGGTTCGGATTTTAACTCATGAAAAATCGATTTTTCAATTTCATCGATTAATTTCACCGAATCTTTCTCATCAATTTTAGTTACGGGTGTTTCTGGTTGTGAATCTTGGAACAGTGAATTCTCTGTTTCATCACCTAATTCTCCTGTTTCTTTCTCGTCTCCCTTTAGAACAGGAAATTCAGGTTTTGGTTTAGAAGAAAATACAATTTCAGTTTCCGAGCTTAATTCCTCTGGTCCTTGTTCCTCAATTTTAGTTACGGGTGTTTCTGGTTGTGAATCTTGGAAAAGTGAATTCTCTGTTTCATCACCTAATTCTCCTGTTTCTTTCTCGTCTACTTTTAGAACAGGAAATTCAGGTTTTGGTTTAGAAGAAAATACAATTTCAGTTTCCGAGCTTAATTCACTTTGTTGAGGAATTTCATCTTCATCATTAAAAGACAATGATTCAAGAGAGAGGACATCGTCGATTTTCTTTATCTCATCATTTAATGAATCTTTAGACATTGAAGAATGATCATTACCATTGCCATTACTAGTTGATTCTAATCCGAATATATCAAGTAGCATGGATTTGGTAGACTCTTTAGATAAGAGATCCAGAAGTGTGGATGAAAGAGATTGCCCAAGGGCTCCTACGATGTCCATCATCTGCTGGGTAGTTAACCTGGAATTCTTTAAGCAATCGATACCGTAATCTAATTGTTCATGATACCTGCGAAATTCATCAAACTGATCTAGCTGTTTAAATAATCTTAGTTTATTTTCCGAATTGATGATTTCATCCATAATTAAACCAACAGTAACGGCATGCGCTGTCTCAGGAACAGAAGAATCACTCTTATTAAGAGAAGTCATAAATTTTTGGAGGAAATAGCTTTTTGGGTTGAAAAAGCGCTCCAATAAAGTTTCGTTGAAACCTGCTTCATTAGTTTGTTCAGGAGAAGTCTGAATTGTCGACATATACGTATCTCCTAATTCTGAAATTTACGGTATAATTTCATTACAGCAGGTACATAATTCTGAGTTTCTTCCCATAAAATCCCATCAGCTTTATTGTTAGCAAGCCACATTGCAGCTCGTTTTTCTCCACCATTATAAGCAGCTAGAGCTCCTTCGATGCCATAAAAATCAATTAACATCGAAAGATATCGACATCCCATACGAACATTATAAATTGGATTATTGAGAATCTCTTCTGCTGAAGTCCATTTTAAATTTTCATATTCAACTAGAAATTGGCCGGTCTTAGGCATTATTTGCATTAAACCCATCGCACCTACCGGTGAAATAACTTTTGGATCCCATGTCCGGGCACTTTCATGCGTAATTGTTGCACAGATTAGATCTACGTTCAGATTATCATATTTAACTTCCATTTTATAAATCAAATCTGCTATTACTTGCTTTAACTCAGTTGACATAGTAGGATTATATTTATCAATGATACTAATAATTCTAATTGTTACATTTTGTCGTTGTTGATCTACTTTTATAGAGCCTTCAATTTCTTTTATTGAACCCTCCATTCTGTTGTTAAACGTAAAAAAATGAAATGTTTCAATTCGGTGTAAAGTGAACCCAATTGCACTGATTCCCAACGCCACCGCTACCGCCACCACGACCAAAACCGTGAGACGTCTAAGAAATCGTATGACCATTCGCTTACCTTTCAATTTTTAGGCAACTTCTTTCTTGATTTGAATTTGATTTGAAGCAACCATCTCCTCCGCCAACTGCATATAACTTTGACTACCTTTACACTTTTGATCAAAAAGCATAACGGGCCGGCCATAATAAGGCACTTCTGCCAGCCTGACATTTCGTGGAATAACCGTTTCAAACACCATCCCCTTTAGGGTATATTTTACTTTTTCGACAACCCGTTTGGTTAAATTATTCCTCGAATCATACATGGTTAGTAAGAATCCACGGTACTTCAATGATGGATTATATTCTTCTTTGATTGTCCGTGTTAATTTTAAAAAACGCCCTAAAGCCTTTAAAGCATAATATTCACATTGAATTGGAACAATTATCGAATCCGATGCAATCAAACCATTATAAGTTAGATTCCCCAAAGCTGGGGGACAGTCGATAAGAAAATAATCATAATCCTCTTTAATGGAACGTAAGCAAGCTTTCAGTTTTGATTCTGCGGATGATCCGATTAGTTTCCTTTTTTCATCGTCATCGGACCAAACATTGCATGGAATTAAGTCTAAATTACTCAGTTCGGTAGAATGGATTGTTTGTTCAATAGGCATATTTTCTGTGAATAGTTGTAGAATTCCACCCTTTATATCATAGCGACTCATCCCGAAACTAGAGGCTATACCTCCCTGCGGATCCAAATCTATTATTAATGTTCTATAATTAAGATGAGCAAATGCAGCACCCAAATTTACCGCTGTTGTGGTTTTACCAACACCACCTTTTTGACTTGCAATTGAAACAACTTCGCCCATGCAACTACTCCTGGAATTCAATAAAACATTTTTAGTTTATTAATTCTATTTATCGGAAACAATTAGTGATTTCCTTAAATCTAAAATTATTTTTCATCGGGTTTTCAAACTACTCTTCAACAAAATTATGGGTTTTGAGGAGATTCAACTTCTAATCTACAATGATCCCAATTTAGCATTTCATCGAGTGCATTTTTTCCATTCATATATCCTAATTCTGCCTGATAGATCTGCCCTTTGGAAATGTATAAACGACCCTTCTTACTCCCACTGACCAAAGTAACCCGAAGATCATCGATGGTCGTTGTTGTATCTAAAAGATGAAGAATTTTCCTGCTTGCATCGTTCTTAACTTTTAATGGCACAGGCTCAAGAATTTTATAGATCTTTTGCTTCAAACTACTCATCTCAAATGGTTTTTCTATGAAACTACACTTATCATCCATTAAAACTTTATTTAGAATTTCTTCGGATCTATAGGCTGTCATAATGATGATTTTTGTATTTAATTTCTTTTCTTGAATATACTTAATAAGTGCAAAACCATTAATTCCCGGCATGCGCAGATCAGTGACCAATAGATCTACTCTTTCATTTTGTAGAATTTCTAACGCTTCGCTACCTGAGTTGAAAGAATTTACCTCTGAAATTCGATTTTCCCTTTTTAAGCTCTTGGTGATGCTCCAGGTTAAATCTTCTTCATCATCTACAATCAGAACTCTGTGTTCAGGCATATTCATTGTTCTTTTATCCACTATTAACTAAATCTAAAACATCTTTTACGAGATGCTCAGCAAGGATTATGCCATATTGATAAATTGTAAAAATCATACATTTTTTGTTAAATAAATGTTGATTTAACTTATTATTATTTAATATCTTATAAATATTCTAATAAAGGGTTTTTTTACTTTGAACCTGACTAATCCGGTCAAATTCTCTATTTTTATAGGGAAATATCCGGCAACTATTTGTGGGTTGGTCGATATTTGTGCACACAGCAGGTTAGAAAGGCATGAAATTGTTGATTCGATTGTTTTTTAAATTGAAGCGATAGGATAAATAATTTGTTTCAAATTAAATCAATATCCAAGAAATATTGCACGATTTATTATAATTGGTTCAATTTGAAACATCTTTTACAGAAAAATAGGTTTCATTTTTACCGGTGTTTTTTAAAGGATTTCAGTATATTAAATATCCGCCAATTTTCAACAGTTACAATTATGTTACTAAATTCCAAAAATAGCCTTGTGGTTCATAACCCAAAAACAAAATTTCTTCGAATTTTAAAAGCTAGTCTTTTCTGAATTATTTTTATGAACAAATCCCACAAGTTTTTGGTGAATTCATATTTATTGATATTAATTCATTGACTTTTTAGTAGATATTTTTTCTTATTAAGAAGTAATCTGAATTTCGAATGAGAATGAGAATCTCACTCTATTATTCACCCTTACTTACTGAATTCTGAACAATTAATTAATTGATTAGGAAGGAACATGCTATGAAAAGAAGTATTATTATTGTAATCGCGTTGACAGCCCTTGTATTTCAATCTGCAAGTTTATCAGGCCAAAATAAACCCATCGATAAAGCCAACTACCTGCTGGCTTCTAAGTTTTCGCCAAACAAGATGAAAAAAATGGTTTTTAGTACATCCGTGGATCCACATTGGCTTAAGCTAAGTAACCGATTTTGGTACTCCTTCGAAACTAGCGAAGGCAAGACATTTTACATAGTTGATCCGGTTAAACGAACGAAGCGCCCAATTTTCGATAATGTTAAAATAGCTGCCATGCTGACTCGGATAACCAAAGACCCTTATGATGCCAAACACCTTCCAATTGATAAAATCAAATTCATAAAGAATGAAACGGCAATCTTCTTTGAAGTAGAAAGTTCGCAAGATGAGAAGAAAGAAGAAAAAGAGGAAAAGGAAGAGAAAAAAGAAGATCAAAAAAAGGAAGAAAAAAAGGATGACAAGAAAAAAGTAAAAAATAAAAAACCCAAGAAAAAGATCTTCTTTTTTGAATACAGGCTTTCCACAGGAAAACTAACCATCGTAGAAGATTATAAAAAACCGAAGAAAAGACCGGATTGGGCATCTATAGCTCCGGATAGTTCAGTTGTTATCTTTTCCAAAAACTACAACCTGTTCTGGATGGACATGGAGAATTACCTGAAAGCCGTCGAGAGCGAAGAGGATTCTACAAAAGAGGATTCTACAATAGTGGAGCACCCTTTGACGACTGATGGTGAAGAGTATTATAGCTACCAGGGCCGGAGCCGAGGTGAGACTAATGTTGACAAGGTAAAGAACAAAGATAAACGAAAATCAGTTCGGATCGTCTGGTCCCGCAATTCAAAAAAGTTTGCAATGACTCGTTCCGACAGTCGTGAGGTTAAGGATTTATGGGTTATCAATTCTGTAGCAAATCCCAGGCCCACATTGGAAACCTATAAATATAACATGCCAGGTGAATCGGAAGCTTCCCAGGTTGAGCTCCTGGTTTTTGATTTATCCTCGGAAGAAAAGATAGTTGTCCAGGAAGATGAATTTAAAGATCAGCAGGTTTCCATCATTACCGCAGCGCGATTAGCGAAGAATCGTGATGATGACAATAGACCCAGTCTTTGGTTAGCAGAAACTCCGGATAAAGTTTACTTCACCAGAACCAGTCGCGACCTGCACCGGATCGATATTTGTGTTGCGGATGCAGCCACTGGCGAAGTCAAAGTTTTGATTGAGGAAAGGCTCAACACTTATGTGGAAACTCGCCGACTTGGACTTGTCAACAACGGCCAAGAATTGATCCACTGGTCTGAACGGGATGGTTGGGCTCATTTTTATCTTTATGATGGAAACGGTAATCTAAAGAATCAAATTACTTCAGGTCCTTTTCACAGTGAAAACATCTCCGGGATCGATGCTGAAAACCGGGTTCTCTATTTTACAGCGAATGCCCACGAATCCAATGAAGACCCTTACTACAGGCATTTATATAAAGTAAATTTTAACGGTACGGGACTTACGCTGTTGAATCCTGGCAACTATAACCACACGGCTCGCCCCAGCGACTCCAATCGCTTTTTTGTCAATACGTATTCCAGTGTGGATACAACGCCAAAATCAGAAGTGCGGGATAATCGCGGCAACAAAATTGTGGACCTGGAGACTGCAGATCTGTCATTATTGATGCAGGCCGGCTACAAATTTCCGAAACCCTACCGAGTGAAAGCAGATGATGGTATTACGGATTTGTACGGCGTCATATATAAACCTTTCGATTTCGATTCCACCAGGAAATACCCGATCATTGCCTATGTATATCCCGGTCCCCAAACTGAGTCGGTCAGCAAATCTTTTTCTACCCGGATGGACAGAACCGATCGGCTGGCCCAGTTTGGATTTATAGTCATTACTGTGGGCAACCGCGGCGGTCATCCAAGCCGCTCAAAATGGTACCACAACTATGGATATGGCAATCTCCGTGATTATGGATTGGCAGACAAAAAAGCAGCCATCGAACAACTAGCGGATCGGTATCCATTTATCGACATCGACAAAGTGGGGATCTTTGGTCATTCGGGCGGTGGTTTTATGTCAACAGCCGCAATGCTTGTTTACCCGGATTTCTTTAAAGTGGCCGTTTCTTCATCAGGAAATCATGAAAATAATGTCTATAATCGCTGGTGGAGTGAAAAACACCATGGCGTCAAAGAGGTTACGGACAAAGACGGCAACATCAAATTTGAATACGATATCGAGAAGAATTCGGAAATTGCTAAAAATTTAAAAGGACGTTTGTTAATAACCACTGGCGATATCGATAACAACGTTCATCCTGCCGGCACAATTCGGTTGGCGAATGCTTTAATCAAAGCAAACAAACGCTTTGATTTCTTTGTATTTCCGGGACAGAGACATGGTTATGGCGATATGAACGAATATTTTTTCTGGTTAAGATCGGATTATTTTTGCAAACATTTGATTGGAAATTATGCTTACACAGTGGACATCATTGAAATGAACCGTGAAAAGAAAATGAGTGGAAAGAAAAAGAGTAGGTAGATTTGATTTTAAACTGCGATCTGTTTAAGCTTAAAACATCCAATGTCATCCCGTCGCGCAGGATGCTACAGAGTGTAGTTCCCGAATACTTTCGGGGTGTCCGAGAACCCCAAAATTGTCACCCCCGAGTGCTTTTATCGGGGGTCTATGGGCCTGTGTAACAAGATTCCCGATAATCCCGCCCAGGCGGGACGGGAATGACAGTTTTATAAACCAGTGACAAAGTTTATGAATAGATCGAGTTAATTAACCCCATAAACGAATGCTTTCAGACAAATCCATATTGAATCTAGTCATTGCCAGCTACTTGGAAGAAGAGCATGTGGATCGAATTCGATCTGTCAGCAAACGGTTGAATGTACTATATGAACCGGAGTTGCTTCCCACTCCTCGTTATGCTGCTGACCATATTGGCAATCCATTTACAAGGACACCTGACCAGGAAAACCGTTGGCAAAAACTTTTACAAAGAGCGGATATATTATTTGATTTTGACCGCACCCATCTTGAAGACTTACCTGAATTGGCCCCTCATGTTCTCTGGATACAAGCCACTAGTGCCGGAATCGGACAGCTCGTAAAACGCTGGCAATACCATATTCGTTTGCCCCACACTGTAATAACAACGGCAACTGGAATTCATGCACAGCCACTCACCGAATTTTGTGTAATGGCTATGACGCTATTCAGCCGGGGATTTTTTACCATGGCTCACGGCCAGAAGCGCAAACACTGGCAGCGCTTTGCCGGAACCGACCTGGTTGAGAGAACCCTGCTTATTATCGGCGCAGGTGCAATTGGTTCAGAAGTCGCACGTTGTGCCAAAACGCTAGGCATGTATGTGATTGGCGTAAAGCGGAGAATTTCCGGCATCGATCCTTCTGCCCTCAACATGGATCGTCTTTATGCTCCCAACGAACTTCACTCCGCTTTAAGATCGGCCGACTACCTGGTTTTATGCGCACCACATACGGATAAAACCGATGCCATGCTGGGGGCGGAAGAATTTTCGTTAATGCCCCGAGGCGCTATTTTTATTAATATCGGACGGGGTGCGTTGGTGGATGAACCCGATTTAATTGAAGCATTACGGTCCGGTCAGTTGGGTGGTGCTTGTCTCGATGTTTTTGCGAACGAACCGCTACCGGAAAATAGCCCCTTATGGGAAATGCCAAATGTGTTGATCAGTCCCCACTCCGCCAGTACCAGTGATCGCGAGAACCGCCGATTGACCGATCTGTTCTGCGATAATCTAAACCGATTCCTTTCTAATAAACCCATGAAGAATGTGTTTGATGTGGATAATTTCTATTAAATCACAAAAGACAAAAACCAAATACCAAATACCAAATACCAAATACCAAATACCAAATAAATTACAAATTCAAAGAACCAATAATCAAGCCTTAACCGAAGAGGCTTCTAAATTGTTAACTTATTACTTGACAGTTTAGATGGTTTTAGCTAGCTTACTTCGCCATAAAAAAGTTCAGGATGTTTTTATCAAAAAAGTAAATTTTATAAACACGAATATGAATCGGAGGTCAAAATGCCAGATGTTGTCTATGTCTCAAAAATACAAATCGAACGCCATCACGGGCCATTACGTACAGCCTATCTGCCAGTAAACCAAACGGTTAAGTTTGGTGTGCACGGTGATATCGCCAAGCATTACGGGATCAGTCCGGATATCTCCGAACCACAAGCAACAACCATAGATTATGTGATCGCAGCAACCGGCGGCTGACTCACCGGAACTTTTGGAAGCGCGCTGGAAGCGCGTCAAGTTGATGCTAGCAATAAGAAGCTTACTGCGGAAGTCAGGGGAGAAGTTGAATTAGAAGACAATGTCCTTGTTATTCGGCGTATTCATGTACTCTATAGGATATCTGCAACAAAAGAGGCTAAAGAAACGATCGAACGCGTTCATAGTATGCACGCAGATTACTGTCCGGTTTATAAATCTTTGCATAAAGCGATTGAAATCACTACTGAATATCAACTAACCTGAATTTTTGCCACGGCAATACTAGTTAAACGATTCCTAATTATCATCGCAATATTCAATGACAACCATTATGCTTAAAGCTGCTGTCTAAGACACTTTGTCATTAATAGCCATTAAGTTCAATGACAACAAAAACTCGTCACCCTTCGACTGCGCTCAGGGTGGCTGATGACACTTTATAATCAGAATTTAACAATTCATTTATGTTTATTCTGAAACACACGTTATTTTTGGAATCATTCCACTAGATCATAGAGAGATAACTATAAAATTTGAGCATATTAAGAAAGGTACTGACAAAGTCCAATCCTATCAAATTCATTTTCCCCTTGACTTTGTTAATTCTGATCATTATAATTAGTGTCTCAAATTGTTCTTTTATTCATTTGCAGTGAAGCAAAAAAGGTTGTTTACATGGAAGCCTGATCTAAGCAAGGATGCGTTGCTTGGGTTAGGTTTTTTTTTGATCATTATTTGGTACTATTAGGTATAGATTTTTTGTAAGAAAACATTTATAATGAAAGCTGAATAAATTGATTTCTACTACGGAATTGATTGTTGACTTAATTGCACTGTCAATAGTACTATTTTATTGTATCCATAAAATAAGTAACTTACATAAAAAATCCCCTCTTCATGCGGAGATAACCGCGATCACAATCGAATTATTAATAGGTATTAATGTTATTCGATTATTGCTAAACCAGATCGCCATGAATGTGGTTTATACCCGTGCTTTGGATGAGAAAGTAGTCGATTCAGCTTATGCAAAATATTGGGATGATATCAAAAGTCTTTTTACGGGATTGCAAACAAAAAGAGGTCGGGCGAATGTGCTGCAACAGGATGAAGTGCTTGAGAATTTAAACGCCGTGTTGAATCTCATTCATTTAACAATCGAGCAAGCTCGATCCATTAAACCAGATTGTGATTACGTGTTTCCCGATTCAAAGGAATTAAAGACGATGGTGGAGGAACTGGATTTGAAATATATCAATTTACTGGGTTCCTGTCAGCATTATATAGAGATTGAACATATTGCAAAACGATCTACGGATTCAATATTAGATATTACTTCAAAAAAATAAATGACAAGGTTCTTTAGAAATGACTATGAAATTAATTGTTTCATCTCGTTCGAGTACCTGTCCCCATTGTCATGTAGTTAACCCACATTTGATCGAAATCTGGCAGCAACCGGCAATTACTGATGGGCGTATTCAGGAAAATACATGGACCGCATTTTTTTGTAACCATTGTGACGGAATAATCTCCAAATTAAATTTTGAAAAGAGACAAATATTATGATTTATTCTTCCCTATTACGGAATCGCTAAGTTACTCTTTTCAAAGATTAGGGGTAGGAAATAATCAGATTGTAGAAAGAATTGAGAATAGGAGCGTAAAACATGGATTGGTTAATTGACCCCAAACATGGATTGCCCTTACAACACTTACAGCTTTGGAGATTGTCCTCGGCATCGATAATATCATTTTTATATCAATCCTAGTTGGACGTTTACCCTCCAGCCAAAGAAATCAAGCCAGAATAATTGGACTTAGCCTGGCGATGATTACGCGAATTTTATTACTCCTCTCATTGACCTGGGTGATGGGCTTAACCAAACCTTTTTTTACTATTTTTGCAAATGACATCTCAGGACGGACTTAATTCTGATCTTTGGGGGTCTATTCCTTATCGGAAAAAGCACTCATGAAATACATAACAATTTGGAAGGTCCTGAAGAGACTGAACACCAGGTAAAAGCTTCAAGTTACCTGGGAATTTTGATTCAGATTGCTATAATAACCTAAGGAATGCCTGAAAAATAGTGATGTTGTAATTCTAAGAAATCTTGCTAAAGAATTATTGTAACAATCAACCTCATACCTCAACCAATTCCGGTTCAGTTCGAACTCTTCTCCAACCCTTAGCCAACCCTACTTTCACATCCTCCAGAATGTGGTAAATACAAGGCACTAATATCAGCGTAATCAAAGTCGCAAACATGACACCAAAAGCAAGCGAAATGGCCATTGGAATCAGGAATTGTGCCTGCAGGCTTCTTTCCAGGAGCAGTGGTGTAAGTCCGGCGAAAGTGGTCAATGAGGTTAGCATGATCGGCCGAAAACGAGAACCCCCAGCCTCCCGGATGGCCTCATGAAGAGGCAGTCCTGATGCCCTTGCCCGGTTGACGAAATCAACCATCAACAAGCTATCATTAACCACTACACCGGTTAATGCAACCACGCCAAATCCGGAAAGGATGGTTAAATTCAATCCCATAAACACATGACCCCATATTGCACCAATCAATCCAAACGGAATAGCGCTCATCACGATGAAAGGTTGGGAATATGAGCGAAAAGGAATGGCAAGCAAAATATATATGATCAGCAAGGCAAACAAAAATCCTCGTCCCAAGCCGGCAAGGGTCTTCTGCTGTTCGGATTGTTCACCCTCAAGGGAATAACTTAAGCCCGGGTATTTTTCCAGCAGATAAGGCATCACATTTGCGCTGATGTCGGCGACAATCTCGTTGGCATTTGCTTTGCTTAAGTCAACATCTGCCGTGATGTTGATGGTCCTTTTGCGGTCAGTGCGGTTGATGGAAGCAAAGCCGATGCCTTGTTGGACTTCTGCCGCGATATGGAACGGAACTTCTCCCCCGCCAGGTATATGAATACGCATATTCTCAAGATCACCCAAAGATTTTCGCTGGTTCTCCGGGTATCTAACCATGACACGAATATCGTCACGACCGCGTTGAATTCTCTGTACTTCCTCACCGTAAAATGCCTGGCGCACTTGCCGCGCCAGATCGGAAAGAGAAAGTCCGAGTGCTTCAGCTTCGGGTTTTATTTTGAGTTTGATCTCTTTTTTCCCACCCCGAAACGAGTCTGAAATATCAAAAACTCCGGGGTATTCACCAATCCGGGCTTTGAGTTCATTCGCGGCTAGCTGGAGCTCTTCGTAGTTTGCACCCGCTAATTGAAAATTGATCGCTTCACCCACAGAGAACAATGACGAGGAGAAAATCAATTTTTCAGCATCCGGCACAGTACCGACTAACTCACGCCATCGTTGCGCTAATTCCGGGCTGGTTACATCACGGATTTCAGAGGAAAACAACTGGAGGTTTACTTCACCAAGATGGGAACCACTAAATGTACTTGTGCTGGGACCGCCAGGATTCATTTGTCGAGTAAGAAACGGTTGGGAGCCAACCGAAGCCAGAATGTGCTGAATTGGCGTGCTGTCTCCATCTTTAAATTCGTTTTTCAGTTTTAGGGCGTTTTCTTCCAGGACCTTAACCGCCTGGGCGGTAACATCAGCGGATGTTCCCTGGGGCATGGTTAAGAGGGCTACGACATTGTCAGCCTCAACCTGGGGCATGAAAGTAAATTTTATCCTGCCTCCGGCAACCAGGCCAATGGTAAGAATGAGCATCCCGACACCCAGGGAAATGGAAAGATAGCGCCAGCGCAAAGCCAGGTCCAGAATATTGCGGTAATGTACATTAATGAAGTAGCGTAATTTTACGGCAAATCCCTCCTGAAATTTATCCCACCATTTTGCTAAACCCCAGCTTGGTTTTTTTTTATTCTTGAGATGAAGATGAGACAAGTGGGCCGGCAAAATTAGCAACGATTCAACCAGGGAAAATAACAGTGTAGCAATAACAATAATGGGAATAACTCTCATAATTTTTCCCATGAAACCAGCAACGGAAAGCAAAGGCGAAAATGCAGCTACTGTAGTCAATACGGCAAAGGTCACAGGAACTGCGACCCCTTGTGCTCCTTCAATGGCCGCTCTTAAACTACTTTTACCTTGTTCCAGGTGTGTATAAACATTTTCTCCCACTATAATTGCGTCATCAACGATGATACCGAGTACCAGTATGAAGGCAAACAATGAGATCATATTGATGGAGACATCAAAATTGGGCATCACCCAAAATGCGCCAAAAAACGAGATGATCATCCCTACCGTCACCCACCATGCCAGCCTTAATCTTAAAAATAATGCAAGAGCCAGAAAGACCAATATAAAACCGTTGCGCCCGTTACGCAGAAGTAAATTGAGTCGATCTTTTAGCAGCAGCGAGTCGTCTTGCCAGGTGGTGAGGTGGATTCCTTCCGGCATTCGCAATTGCGCTTCTGCGATATACTCTTTTACAGCATTGGCTACTGTTAGGGCATTTTCTTCTCCTACTCTGAAAATTTGAACCAGAACCGTAGGTTCGTTATTAAACCTGGAAAATTGATCGCTTTCTGCAAAACCATCGACAATAGTTGCAACATCTCCCAGTTTCAGTCGCGTTCCATCCGCTGAAGTACGCAAGATCAAATTTTCGAATTCTTGACCGCGATAAGCCTGCCCTTTAGTCCGTAATGATATTTCACCGCTACTGGTTTTAATCGAACCACCAGGTAGATCCAAAGAAGACAATCGAACTGCCTGGGCCACTTCATCGAAAGTGAGTCCATAGCGGCGCAATGCTTCTTCAGATACTTCGATGGCAATTTCATAAGGCCGGGCAGCGGTTAATTCCACTTGACTAATCTCCGGCAAGTCGCTAATTTCATCCCTGATTCGCTCCCCGAGAAATTTAAGGCTTTTCTCATCCGCCTGGCCCGAAATGGCTACGTTGATAACCTGTCGGCGGTTCAGTATTTCCTGGACCACTGGTTTTTCGGTTTCCCTTGGGAAAGTAGTAATGGCATCTACACGGGATTTGATGTCATCCAACAATTTCCTAATATCATAACCGGTTTCAACTTCTATCACAACAGTACCTATATTCTCCGATGCTGTTGCAGTGATTTTCTTAATTCCTTCAAGGTCTTGAATCGCTTCTTCCACTCGGACGCAGACACCTTCCTCCACTTCCTCCGGAGCAGCGCCTAAGTAGGCTACCGAGACCCTAATCAAATCTGCAGAAAACTCCGGGAAAACTTCCAATTTTATTTGTGACAGAGATATAACACCAGCCACAATAATGGCAATCATTAGAAGATTTGCCGTTACCCGGTTATGAGCAAACCACTCTATGGCACGATTCATTTGGTCTCCTCTAATTTTGTTTCTTTACCTACATAAACTTTTTCTTCTAGTACACTAACCGGCATACCATCGACGACTGCCTGAAGTGTCGAAATGCAAATTTGCTCTCCGTCTTCCAGCCCTGAACGAATATATACAATTTCAGAATCGAAACGAAATGGCTCAACGTTGCGAAATCGTAAGCGCTCATCAGCATCCACAATCAGGACCTGGCCATTATCTCGAAGAGCAGCACGCGGGATCGCATACAAATCATCTACATATTTCCCTTCGATTTCCGCATACACAAACATCCCGACTGTTAATGGAGGCCTAATTGAGTTGGGTTTTTTGCTATAGGGATTTTCAACCCGGACGACCGCATGAATCATTCTGCTGCGTGCATCGATCTCTCCTTCAATCCGGGTGATATAGCCCTGCCATTCATGTTCTTCACCTGCGAAGCGCGTCTTCAGAATTACTATTGGCCCTTTGTGGTTCGTTTTTGCACCACGAAAATCCAAAGGAATGTCAACATAAGCAAGTTCTTCATCGGGTATGGGGAGACGAACTTCTACATAATCAACAGCATAAATCTTAGCTACCGCCAAACCGGGAGTAACGTACTGGCCAACGTCTACATGCTTATTGCGTACCCGCCCTGAAAACGGCGCTCGAATTTGGGTTCGTTCAAGATTGAGCTGGGCCTGCAACATACCTGCCTTAGCAGCTTCCAACGCTGCGCGAGCCTGGTTCACCTGCGGCTCCCTGGCAACCAACGGAGGCGCTTGGCCATCATTTAAACGATGCCATTCTTCTTTTGCAATCTTGGCTTCCTGTCCTTCAATTTCCAAAGATAACTCGGTTTGGGCAACTTGATGTTTTACCTGTGTCAGGGCAAATTCATAATCGCGTGGATCGAGAGAAACCAGAACATCTCCTTTCTCAAAGAATCCACCTACAACGAATGATGGCGAGACGGCAATGATAAGCCCTGCCGCCTGGGAAACCAGTACACTTTCTGTTCGAGGTACTACAGTTCCTTGCGATTTGACTACCATTTGAACGCTTTGTTTGTACACTTTCTGCGCTCGAATTATTTTTCTTGAGACCTCAGGAGGTAAGGGCTTAACTTCAGGTCTGGATGCAACAATCACGATTGCACCCAGGATGCTAACAAAAATCACCAATATAGGTAGAACAAATTTCTTCTTTTCCTTCATAACGGATTCTCCTGATCTTGAATCTGTTTGTCTTTGTTGACTGTAAAACCACCACCCAGCGCCAGGTACAGATCGATTCTTGCATCAAGGCGCTGCCGGCGGACGGTAAGCAATTGCCGTTCATTGTCATAGGCTGCTCGCTGGGTTTCCAGCATGGTTACGAAATTGATTAAGCCCCGATTGTACTGTGACTCTGCCAGAGCCTGGGCCGCTGTAGATTGTCGCGTTGCTTCTTTTAAAGCAACCTGCCGTTCATTTAAGTACTTCTCGTTAGCCAGGGCATTCTCAACCTCAGCAAAGGCATTCAGAAGGGCACGTTGGTATTGTGCCAGGGCAATCTCAGTTTTGGTTTTAGCGAGATCGACATTCGCACGCAATCTCCCGCCTTGAAAGATAGGTTGCAACAAACTACCGGCAATACTCCAAACACTAAAATTTCCATTTAATAAATCGTTAAGCTGATTGCTGGAAGTTCCTCCGGAGCTTGTAAGACTGATTTGCGGCAGCAGTGCAGCTTTAGCGCCTGAAACGCCGGCATAAGATGCAGCTAAACGTCGTTCCGCAGCCGCCAGGTCAGGTCGGCGTGAAACCAGGTCGGCTGGCAATCCAGTTGGAACTTCTCTTGATGTTTCCGGAAGTTCACGGTTTATTTCCATACTTGCCGAAGGATATCGTCGCAAGAGTATTTCAAGTTGCCGTAACACATTTTCATACTGGGATTTTCTGGCGCTGAGGTTGGCTTCTGCAATAGACAGATTGGCTCGAGACAAACGAAGATCCAGGGAACTGGTCAAGCCATTTTCGTAGCGTCTTTGAACTCGTTCATAAGATGTGAGCCAGCTATCAGCCGTAGCCTGCGATAATTCCATCTGTCGTTTTGCTTCAATGGCAGCAAACCAGCTTTTGCTGGCCTGGGCAGCTAAAGAAAGCCTCGCGCCAATAAAATCAGCGTGAGTTGCTTGAAGTTGAGCTACAGCCGCTGCCTTATCCGATCGCAATCGTCCCCATAAATCGAGCTCCCAGCTTACATTCATCGAGACACCGAATGAAGTCGTTGTGCTGCTTAAGACGTTGCCTCCGGCGCCAGGGATAGGAAATCCAATAAAATTTTGTTTGTTTCTGGCGCCGTTAAAGGAAAGATTCGCTTGTGGGTAAAGTGGAGCGCCGGCGATCCTTGCCTGGGCAGCTGCAGAATGAAAATTAGCAGCAGCAATGGTTAGATCGTAATTTTTATTGAAGGCTTCATCCAAAACCTGGTTCAGTTGAGGATCGTTAAATTCAGTCCACCATGCAGAATCGATTTCAGCAGCAATGGTTGAAGAATATTGCCAGCTAGTCGGAGCAGTTACCCCAGTTTCTATATCTTGTTTTGACGGCGCCGAAGCGCATGAGATGAATAAAAGTGTCAGCAGTAAAACAAATAATTTTCTTACCATAGTTTTATTCCTGTTTTAAGACATTTAAAGTAGGTGTTTTAAAACCTGCTACCAGGAACGGAATTACGTGGGCTAAAATACTCTCCAGATCCAATTCCGGGGGTGAAAATATTTTACTTTCCTGCACCGGAGGCTGTGCCATGATCATATGCATGACGCCGAGCATAAATTTAAAACGCCAATAAAGTTCTGCATGGGAATGCTGGGAAAGAGCGGCTTGAAATGCAGCTATGAATCGCGTTGCTACTTCTTCAAATAGATCAACAAAATGGTCACCTAAATTCCCGGAATCCGATTGTAATTGAGCAACCAGCCTAAGAATAAGTTTGGTGCGTTCAGGTTCATCAAACTTAATCCGGATTGCCGGTTCGATGAATGCCCTGATCAATTCTTCAAGGTTTGGAGGTGTCTCACCGGATCTTTCCTCAATTCTGTCGAGTCGCTGTAGCCGTTCCGCATTAACGGGTTTAATACGCCGGGCAAAAACCTCCCAGGCAAGGGCTTCCTTGGAGCCAAAATGGTAATGAATAGATGCGAGGTTGACGCCTGCTTCAGCAATAATTTTTCGCAGGGAAGTTGATCCGATTCCCTTCTCTGCAAATAATTCTTCGGCCACATCTAACAGTCTCGTTCTCGTGTCAAGTTGCTCCATGATATTCCTGCAATAAAAGTAGAAAAAAAATTTGTGATTTCATACTCATTACCAAAATTTAATCAAACGTATGCTTTAATCAAACGAATGCTTTAATCAAACGAATGCTTTAATCAAACGAATGAATGAATCTACGATGGAAATTGTCATGAGTTCCAGCTTTTTATCTTAGAAAAACAAAATAAAAAAATTGTGATGCTTATTGAAAATGTATTATGTACATTATCTAATGAACAATACCTCATCTGACAAACACAGCAATTTCACAACTGGTAAGATTATTCGAAATCTTCTTTTACTCATATTTGTTGCCGGTTTACTGGGCGCTGGTGTGGAACTTCTGCTACTAGAACATTTTGAAGTCTACTGGCAATTTGTGCCTCTTATTCTTATTTGCGGTAGTCTGGTAGTTCTAGGCTGGTTTGCTTTCAAACGTGTTTCTATGGTTTTGCGAGTGCTTCAGATAGTGATGATATTATTTATGATTAGTGGCTGTGTTGGCGTTATCTTACATTATCGAGTTAATGTAGAATTCGAGTTAGAGATGTATCCTTCTTTATCCGGATTAGAACTTTTCTGGAAATCGATCAAAGGTGCAACACCTTTTTTGGCTCCAGGCATAATGATCCAGCTTGGTCTGCTGGGATCGGTTTACACTTTTAGACATCCGGTTTTTCGAATAAACCAAAAAGAATCCAAATTAAAACGGGAGAATTTAGATGACTTCAAATAAATCTTTATTTACAATAATGATGGTTTTCATTTTTGTAATTATTACTGTATGTGCCGCATTTAGTCAGGTTGGCAACAACAAAAATGTTCTAAATCCGAATCGGGCAGGGGAAAAGGAGCTGCTTTCACTTCCTCAACTCAATAAAAAGCTTGTAAAGGATATTTTGGAAAACCGGCCTTTTTTGAGAATGACCGAATTGGACACATTACTCAGTCAGTCAGTACACAAAGACTCATTGTCCAAATTGTATGTTACATTATTTATCCCAATTAACCTCAACACAGCTTCCCGAAAAGAAGTTTGGCTGGTTCCCGGTGTAGGTAAACGTATGGCCCATGAGTTCGAGGAGTATCGTCCCTATAAGGCCCTGGCGCAATTCCGAAGAGAGATCGGAAAATATGTGAACGATAAGGAATTGGCGCGCCTGGAACAGTATGTTTTTGTCCCAATCAATCTGAATACGGCAAGTGACGAAGACATCCTGAGTATTCCCGGAGTTGGTAAACGGATGCTTCATGAATTTAAAGAGTACCGCCCATATAGAAACCTAAAGCAATTTCGTCGTGAAATTGGTAAGTACGTGGACGAAAAGGAGGTTTCCAGGTTGGAAAGGTATGTTGTGTTGAACTAATCTTGTTAGCCAAGAAAAGAGGTGATTTTAAAACATTCGGTTTAATGATTAATTTTGTCAACTTAGCAGTTTTCCAAAAAAATAAACAAAATTTATTGCATTAAAAAAACATAGGTGGTATATTGGTAGTATGAAAATCAAAACATCAGTTACATTGTCTGAAGAATTATTGAATGCTATTGATGAAAAATCAGGGCAAAATAAAAGTCGATCAGATTTTATTGAAAAAGCTTTGTGGATTTATATAGAGATATATTTGAAAGAGGTACAGGATCGCTGTGATCTTGAAATCATAAATAACAATTCTGATCGTCTCAATAACGAAGCTAGTGATGTATTAGATTACCAGGTTCCCGTGTGAGACGTGGCGATTTATATAAAGTTAAAAAGCCCTCCTCTAAGGATCCAAAAAAGTCGAGAATATTTGTAGTAGTTAGTCGGCAACTATTAATAGATTCACAATTTTCTACAGTCATTTGTGCACCACTTTATTCGAGTCATGATGGTTTATCCACTCAGGTATTAGTTGGAATTGCTGAAGGACTTAAACATGACAGTAGTATTCATTGTGATGAGCTTGTAAGCCTTTCTAAAATTATATTGAAAAACTTCATTTGCAGGTTATCCCCATTAAAACTAAATGAATTAAATCAAACTTTAAAAATAGCTCTTGAAATAAGAGACTAAAAAATAATCATTCAAAATTTAACCAATAGTAATCTATTATGAACCTAATTCAAGGCCAAACCCTATTGGAGTTTCTATCAAAACTAAGTGTTAATTACAACAAGGCCGGTAACCTCTATCTTGTTGGCGAGACCAGTCTTTTATTCGAAGGCTGGCGCAATTGGATTGAACGAATTGAGATTGCATCTGAAATTAATCCCGAACATAAACCAGCTTTTTCAGAAGCGTTAAAACGAACGCAGGATCAATTCATAGTGGAGGTGATCGATGAATCTCCAGGTGATTACATCCCATTACCGGATGGATATCGAGAGCGAGCTATTCGAGCAGAAAATACTATCTATTCCAATAATGGCAATTTTAAACAGGATAAATTAAAACTCTTGCACTTCGATCCTTATAGTGTCGCCTTTCGTTTCATCGCTCGTGGAGATGAACCGGACTATCATCTTACCCTGGCTTATCTGCAACATGGTTGGATTTCCATCGAAAAAATGGAATCGCTTCTGGTAAATCTATTGCCTCAATTTACACGGGAGACCATCCAACAGGATTCTGCAGAATTTCGCAGAAAATTCAAAGGACTGCTGCAAATGTGGCGGGCTGTTAATACCGGAGCAAAACATCAGCCCCCCTAGCATTTTACTGCGCGAGAGAGTTGACTTTTTTGGAACAAATTTTTGAATAACTAAATTTAAGCGAATCAAATCATGAAGTGATCACGCGGAAGATAAATTAACCATTCACCATAAACTAAAAATGTCTACCCTTAAAAAAAAAGATTGGAATGAACTCGAATTCCTCAGTTGGAAGGAATTCCAACAGATGGGGCCTGCAATCATTCAACTTGAGATTAGCAGGATCAGTAAACTCACAAACCAATTCACACCAGAAACGGATTTTTATAATTCCCTTGTTAAAGCCAGGTTTGAGCTTAAAAACTTTGTTAATTGTGTTAAAGAAACAAAACATGGACCACTTCCGGATTCCAGTACGGATCACTTACGCAACGCGATTATGTCTATTTCTTTAGGGGAGTCAAACCAGGATCAGAAAGCAAATCAAACCTTGAATTACATTCTCACCAGGTTAAATTATGTGTATAATCGAATCGGGTTTGTTTATTAGCCACTGACTTACACAGACAAAACCACAAACCCTTATTAAGCTTTTTCAAAATACACCGGCATCAGGACAGATAATTTCACAGACACTAAATATTTTTATTTGTTTGCTTTCCGGTTCTAAATTGATCAATTGTTGAAAAAAACACTGACTCATTATTATTTGTTGAGCTATTATTAATAAGATCAGCGGAACGAAATAAAACAAGGCTTTTTTGAAAAAAGTGGATATTATAACATATATAAGAAAACCTGAAACATGTTGACTTTAAAATTGAAAAGTCATATATTAGCGATTCAAAATAAATGTAACTATTGAAGAAATGACCTTCCAACAAATTACAATCCTTGCTAAAGGCCTTCGAAAGGAGAATTATGTTTAAAAAGATTTATGTTCCCGTGGATAATTCAGATCATTCCTTATCGAGCATCGAGTTTGCAGTTGACTTTTCAAAACGGTTCGAATCAAAGCTGGTTGGTTGTCATGCCTATGCAGCCAAGATGCATGACATACGGTTTAAACAGATGGAATTCACCCTACCGGAAGAGTATCAAGTTGAGGAAGAATTAGAGAAGCAACGAAGCATCCACGACACCCTGATCACCATGGGACTGGAACTTATTTCAGACTCATATCTGGAAGTGATGAACAAATACTGCCAGGCGGCGAAAATCCCTTTCGAACCTAAAATGATCGATGGCAAGAATTATAAAGTCCTCGTTGATGATATCAACGAAAGTGATTACGACCTGGTGATTATGGGAGCTTTGGGGCTTGGCGCTGTGAGAGATAGCGTGATCGGTAGTGTTACAGATCGTGTGGTTCGTAGAATCAAAACCGACACCTTGATCGTCAAGAACACGTCACCCCTTGAAGAACAACTCGATGGGAGCGGCAACGGAGAAGTTAAGCATGAACTGGGCAACGGCGGTAATATCGTTGTTTGTGTTGACGGCAGTCCGGAGTCGTTTGCAGGTTTAAAGACTGCGCTTGAATTGGGAAAAGCTTTGAATAAAGAAGTCGAAGCAATTTCCGTTTATGATCCTTATTTACATTACACCCTTTTCAACAGTCTTGTACATGTTCTAACCGAAAAAGCGACCAAGGTTTTCAAATTTAAAGAGCAGGAACAACTTCATGAGGATGTAATCGATACTGGTCTGGCCAAGATCTATCAATCGCATCTTGAAGTCTCCCGCAGGATAGCAAGCGAACAAGGCATTGAATTAAAAATTACTTTAATCGATGGTAAAGCGTTTGAAAAGATCCTTCAATACGTTCGTCGAGAAAGACCCTGGCTGCTGGTAATGGGTCGAATTGGTGTACACAGTGATGAAGAAATGGATATAGGCAGCAATACCGAGAACCTTCTCAGAATGGCGCCCTGTAATGTCCTGTTATCCAGTAAAAGGTTTGTGCCAGCTATCGATATTCGGGCAGAAGAATCTATGATCTGGACCGAGGACGCCACCAAGTTGTTAAATACGGCGCCTGCAGGTGTACGTGGGATTGCACGGACCACTATACATCGTTGGGCCATGGAAAGAGGACATTCGGTTATCAATATAAAAATTATCGAAAAATCGCTGTCAACAATTTTGCCGCCAAAGGCCATGCAAGCGATGGGCATTATCGCGGAAGAGGTGGCGATCGACAAAGGCAACCTGCTGGAGTCCGAAACTTATATCTGTAAAGAATGTGGCTATGCGGCTAAAGATATTAAACCGGTCATTTGCCCTATATGTAAATCGAAAACCGATCAATTCCAAAAACTGGACAAACAAGCCATCGAAAACCTTGCACCCCTGGAAGGTGCTATCTCCGAAGAGTTAACCTTTGACAATATTAAACTGAAATGGACCAGCGATGCAAAGCAGGCTTTACATGAGGTTCCGTCAGGATATCAAAGACGACGAACGAAAGCGCAGATCGAGAAATCCGCCCGGGTAAAGAAAATTCCGATCATAACCAAACTTCAGGTTTATGAAGTTGCCGGAGATGTTATCGAGGAAACGAAAAATCTCGAAGAGCGAGGGAAGCTTAAGAAGACACCTTACAGTGCAAGCGGTCCGGCCACAGAAATCATCAAAGACGGCGAGTTCTCCTGGACTTCTTCAGCCGTTGCACGCCTTAATCGCGTTCCGGAAGGCTTTATGCGTGATAAAACCAAAGAAAGAATTGTGGATTTTGCCAATAAGATAAAAGTTGAGTTAATCACACTCGAAATCGCAGAAGAAGGCATCGCTGAAGGGCGGATAATGATGGAGGAGATGATGAAAAATATTGATAAAGATAATTCAACAGAATCAGGGAACGAAAACCAGAAGGGGCAGAAGTTAACTGAATCGGAGAACGGGAGAATGGGCGAAGGGGAGAATGATTCTAATAAGAGTCGGGGAGATATAGAGAATGGCGCCAAGAATAAAAAGTTATAAAGAGTTAAGAGTTTATCAGAATGAAATTGAGCTAGCGATGAAAATTTTTAAAATTACTAAAAGTTTTCCAAACGAAGAGAAATTTTCATTAGTTGATCAAATAAGACGTTCATGAAGATCTGTTTGTACTAATCTAGCAGAAGCATGGAGAAAACGAAGATATAGAGCAGCTTTCATCGCAAAATTAAGCGATGCAGAAACTGAGGCATGTGAAACACAAGTTCTAATAGAACTATCTAATCGATGCAAGTATATTGATGATGATGCAACATTAAAATTTGACGAAGGTTATAATCGTATATTATCTCAGATAGTACTCATGATCGATTAAAGCTGATAAATGGATAATTAAAACATGAAAATCACACATTCTCCCTTTCACCCATTCCCCCATTCATTTTCAATATTCATTGAGTTTCATTTATGAAAAAGAGTCATTAAATCTTGAAAAAGTATCACGACATAAAAGGCGACGGTGGCTCAAACATTGTGGCTCAGGTTGGCGAACAAATAGATCGCATGCAAGCCAGAATGGCTTCCATTCACAATATTATCACTGTGATGAGCGGTAAAGGCGGAGTTGGTAAGAGTTCTATTGCGGTAAATTTGGCATCTACTTTTGCACTGGCAGGAAATAAAGTGGGGATTTTAGATGCGGACATCAATGGACCATCTATCGCTAAAATGACAGGTGTTCGAAACCAAAAACTCAAATATGAAAAATCGGGCACCCTGCCTGTATTAAGCCAATTAAATATGAAAATTATGTCGATGGATCTATTCTTGCCTGATGACAGCTCTCCCGTTCTATGGGACGCCCCGACCCAAAAAGACTCCTATACCTGGCGCGGAATGATGGAAGCGGCAGCACTGCGAGAATTTCTCTCTGATACGAATTGGGGTAAATTGGATACTCTTTTTATCGACTTACCTCCCGGCACCGATAAATTAGCCAACCTGGCTGATGTACTACCCCAAATAACAGGAACTATTATTGTCACAATTCCCTCGGCGGTTTCACAATTTGTGGTTGGCAAATCTATAAAAATGGCAAATGAAATATTAAAAACGCCGGTTATTGGAATTATAGAAAATATGTCTAACCATGTTTGTGCCAACTGTGGTCACGAGGAAGAATTATTCCCAGCCGGTAATGTTGAGGAATTTGCAATAAAACATGGCATCTCATATTTAGGGAATATCCCGTTCGACCCCAGGATCGCAGTTTGTGCAGATGAGGGAGATTTTTTTCTACAGAAATATTCAGACCGACCGGCAGGAAAATCGATTCGTCAAATAGCCGATAAAATTAAAGTTAGTTTATATGAAAAAACTTTAAACTTGGAGAATTGAATGAAATTTTTATGTGTTGAATGCGATGAGGCAATGAAGCTGAAAGAGACCTCAGGCCCTGAAAACGGCTCGATGACGGTTATCTTTCATTGCCCGAAATGCGGCAAAGACATCGCTATGCTAACAAACCAGATGGAAACCCAGATGGTACGATCCCTCGATGTAAAAATTGGCGGCAGGTCTGTACCAGCCGAGCCAATGGAAAAAATTAGAAGCTCATTGACTTATCAAAAAGAAGATACTGAGCTATCAACCGAAAACCAAGATGTTGAGCAAGCACCTGAAAATTCAAGTCCCACTTCAAAATGTCCATTTACCGGAATGGTTGAAGAAGCATATGAATCCGATAGTGAGCTTATTTGGACGGATGAAGCCAAAGAACGAATGGATAGAATCCCTTCTTTTGTTCGCTCCATGATTAAAAAAAGAATTGAGCAGCATGCAATGGAGAATGGTTTTAAGGAAATCAATGCTACGGTCTTGGAAGAAGTTAGAGAGCAGATGGGGATGTAGGATGAAATTGGAGGCTAGAGGTGAGAGACTAGAGGCTAGATAGGAAATGCTTTTATTTCTACTAAAAATTGGTTAAAGTTCTAGTTTCTAGCGTCCAATCTCTAGCCCCTAGTTTCCTAGTCTCAAGCCTCTCACCTCTAGCCCCTAGAATCATATAATGTTTACATTCGGCACTTTTATCCTGTGGCTGCACATCCTGGCTGTCATCGTCTGGGTAGGTGGCACTATTTGTTTTGTGTTGGTTATAAGTCCGGTCTTAAAGAATCACTTTGCTTCAACCAGAGAATTTGCTGAAGTCTTAATAAAAATAAATAACCGGTTTAAGACGGTTCAATGGGAAGCAATTGGAGTGATTATTTTGACTGGGATCTTCAATTTAATTAATGTCAGCTATATGCGTAATTTTAACTTTAGTTCAAATTACATCAATTTTTTAGTTTTTAAACTAATTCTAGTGACACTGATTATTGTTAGCCAGGGAATACAAAATTCGGTGTACGGTCCAAGGTTAATCTCCATGGCTAGAAGCTATGATCAAAAGTTAGAATCGTTTCCGGAATCCTATAAAAAAATTCGCCGAAAAATTTTCTTTCTTTTGATGGTAAATATAGGGTTCGCAGCTATGGTTATTTACATTGGATTGGGATTGAAATATATGTGAGATTCCGGAAACCATAAATGGGTTCCCTGGATTTGTTCAACGCCCCATGAATGGCACAAATGATTATTCCAAATTGGAAATCTAATTCTGAGGATTATTCATGATCCTTTTTATTTATCCATCGTTGTTGTTAACGGCAACACCCATTTATCCCGGATGCTGCCTTTCAGCAACTTTCCATCATCCAACAATCCATCTTTAACCATCCTCTCCAGATGTTTTCTTTTTTCATCCGCATTCGGTTCCAGTTCATCAGCCAGATAGGACGCATGTTTTTTTAGATGCTGCCATGAGTCGTTTTGCGGGATGGTTCCCTTCTTTTTCATGTCTTTAGAAAGCATATCCATTCGTAATTCAAAAAATCGATGGAATCGTTCTAATGATTTGAATTCTTTCTCTGTGAAACATTTCTCAAATTCCCGGGCATTATTTTCACTAAAGTTACCCTTCAAACCATCGACGAGGTAAATCATTCCCGGAATATAAATCTCGTCGAACCAGATCCGGCTCAACTCAAAAGCAAGTTTTTCTTGTGAAATTGAGTTTTCATATGCCTGCAAACAATCTTCTGAAGTGATGAACAAAAGAAAAAGAACCACCTGCTCTCGAATTTCTTTACAACTTTTTTTTGTCTTATTCATTACACTATCTGTAACTATTCAGCCTCGAAGCCTCTAAGACTCAAAATATAAAACTATGAACGAATATATTCCAAGTAAAGAGGAAGAATTAGTAGCAAAATAAAAATGTAGATGCAGCTAAAATTCAAAAGACAAGTGATATTCCTAATTAATTAGTAAGATTGAAGTGTCAGAATTAGGGCGAACCATGAAAATGATATTTAGCAAAGATGTTGTCCCGGCTAAGAAAAAAATAAAGATCTGAAAATTTAATTTATGTTAATAGTATTGTGGGTACCTACTTATAATAATCGCACTTTAAAATATAAAAATCATTACTAAAAATAATTTTAAGGTATAATAATGAAAAAAGAAGATATCAAAGTTACTGGCCAGATGGAAGATGGCATCATAGTTCTCACTTTAAATTATATGGATAAGGAACTGCTTTTAAAAAGGGGGTTGATAAAATAATTAGTAAAGAAATAATTAACCAGTACCAAAGTCTACAAGATGCCTCAGAAACCACTTCCTGTATTATCAAAATTGAAGCTAAATTTGCTGGAAGTGCTGTTGTTAGAGCACTTTTTGATCTTTGGAAAGAAGTAACCGACAATAATAATGGTATTTTAGTCTGCGTCAATTATCCTGAAGATTATATGGACAGCCTGACATCAATTGGCTTGCCCGTATTAAAAGGATTTTATCTTGCAAGTGAGGAAGACGCAATTAAAAAGATAAAAAGTTGAATACAGTGTTTGTTAAATTAGGATTAGAAAAACATCATATGGCTCCCAGTTTTTCATATATAAGATTAAATAAATTAAGATGAAATTGTAAACAAATAAGTAAAATCTAGTTCTATGAAGGATATACTGGACAAGATCGACCTTTTTGAGTTTTTCACCTATGTTTGTCCTGGAGTAGTTATACTCTTTTCTGTAGGTCTATGGCATTGGCCTGATTTTAAATCAGGTTTTTGGAATCAGAAGGTTATTGTTATTCTTCTGGGATTCATTTTAACTTATACATTTGGTCTGATCATTAATTCTTATATCGACGTTGCACTTTACCGGTATTCACATGCAAAACTAAAAAGAGGCAAAAACTTTAGACAAAAAATATTGGATCGAGTTAACATTATTATTTATAAATTTGCATCTCCTACAATCGATCATTTGACAGTTGATGCTAATTCTGATATTGAAAATGAGTTGGAACAGTTATCTGGAATAATTGAAACATTACAAATTGCAAGCCCCTGGAATCGACTGGTGATTTACCGTACATTTATCGCTGATAAATTTGGCGAAAGGTGTCCGGCTGTACTTAAACAAGCTCAAAGGGTACACAGGAGATTTCGGTTTAGCATGGGGGTTAGTTGTGCTATCCTGCTTTTGTCAATTCAACTCATAATATTGATGTATATTGAAGTTTTTCAGCAATTTCCCAACCAATCCTGGATTTATTTTTCGCCACAACTTTTGAAATTTCTTGTTTTCACAATTATTAGCCTTTTGGTGAGTCTAAGCTTACGACAAATGGCATTTCGCATGTGGAAACTTGAATTATATCTAACTTCCAGTCTTACTAGACTTTAGTAAAGGAACATTCCTAATATAAAATATACAGATCATTATTAAGAATAATTAATTATTGGGCCAGATAATGGGAGTCAAGGTTAATGGAAAGATTAAAGAAGGAATCCCTGTTCTAACTTTAAAATACGATGAGGAACTGCTTTTAATAAGGGGAATTCTTTAAATAATCAATGAAAAATAATTAACCAGTATCAAAAACAAGTAGAGGATTCAAAAACAACTTCCTGTATTATCAAAATTGAAGAAAAATTTGCTGACAAGAATGTTGTTAGAGCACTTTTCAATCTTTGGCAAGAAGTAAGCAACAATGATAATGGTCATTTAGTTTGTGTCAATTTCCCTGAAGAATATATGGACAGCCTGACAATGATTGGCCTTCCCGCTTTAAAAGGATTCGATATTGCATCAAGTATGGAAGATGCAATTAAAATGATAAAGGATTGAAATATTATCAAGACTAAGAATGCTTATGTTGCTTGCTTCATTCGAACTGCTAGGCTTTGTAATAATTGCAACTTACATTTTATATCTAACCACGGGGTAGCTTAAAAAAATAGATGATCCAAATACAAAAAAGACCTCCCATTAATTTCCGCTTTAAAATTTAAGCTTTTTTTCTTGTGAAATACAGGTTATAGTTATTATATAAGATAGACTATATTCTAATTGTTCCAATATTCAAAAGGAGTTCAACCAAACATGCCCGAGCAAGCAAATAGCGAAAAAGCTACCAATCAGTACACCTGCATGTCACAAGACAGGATGATTGAGATCATTGCCGATGATTTGGAGTTGAGAGTCAACCAGGTTAAGAGTACAGTCGAATTATTGGACCAGGACAATACCATTCCGTTTATCGCTCGCTACAGAAAAGAAGTAACCGGCAAGCTGGATGAAGAACAAATTCGCAATGTTCAAACGCACATCAAGTATTTACGCAATTTGGAAGAAAGAAAGCAAACCGTCCTTAAAACCATCGCTGAGCAAGAAAAACTAACGGACGAATTGCGATCCCGGATTTGCCAAACCAGGAAATTGCAGGAAGTTGAAGATCTTTATTTACCATATAAACCAAAACGGAAAACCCGGGGAACGGTGGCGAAGGCGCGGGGATTGGAACCCCTTGCCATGTTGATCTGGCAGCAAGAAACGCTGGATGGAACACCGGAAGAGTTGGCACAACCGTTTGTCGATGCGGAGAAAGAAATCCCGACCGTGGCAGATGCACTCCAGGGCGCTTGTGATATTGTAGCCGAGATGGTATCGGATCGCGCCGATATTCGCCAGTTTACACGAGAATACACGACTCGCAATGGAGTAGTTGAAAGTGAAGCTAAGGATAAGGAAAGCCGGTCTGATTTTGAGATGTACTACGATTACAATGAACCGGTAAAGCAAATCCCGCCCCACCGGATCCTGGCGATGAATCGTGGTGAAAAAGAAGGTATCCTGAAAGTAAACATCGAAGTTGAACAGGATAAAATCATTAAATTGACAGAGCAAATGTTAATCACCGAACCGATGTCTATCTTCACGAGTCATTTTGAAGAGTCGATTCTGGATGCTTACAAACGTTTAATCGAACCTTCTATCGAACGGGAAATTCGAAACCAGCTTACGGAAAAAGCCGATTTGCATGCGATTAACATTTTCACAAAAAACCTGCGCAATCTATTGCTGCAACCCCCGATCAGGGGAAAGCGAATTATGGGCATTGATCCCGGTTTTCGTTCCGGCTGTAAGATTGCCGTTATCGACGAAACCGGTAAATATTTGGAGGGGACAACCATTTTTCCCCATCCTCCGCAAAATAATTATGACGAAGCAAAACGCACTCTATTTGATTTTACCAATAAACATTTTGTAAATGTCATCGCTATCGGAAATGGTACAGCCTCGCGGGAAACCGAGCAGTTAGTGGCAGATCTTATCCGGGAGCAGTTGAATGACGTGGTATATGTAATCGTTAACGAAGCCGGCGCCTCGGTTTATTCAGCGTCGGAAATCGCCCGGGAAGAATTCCCGAAATTGGACGCCAGCATGCGGGGCAATATTTCAATCGCCAGACGCTTACTCGATCCGTTATCCGAATTGGTTAAGATCGATCCGAAATCAATTGGCGTCGGTTTATACCAGCATGATATCAATCAGAAAAAATTAAGTGAATCATTAGACATCGTTGTGGAATCCGTGGTCAATTATGTAGGCGTTGATTTAAACACGGCTTCCGCAGCCCTCCTGCAATTTGTCTCCGGTTTAAATTCCCGCACGGCCAAGAATATTCTTTCTCATCGTGATCAACAAGGCAGTTTTACAAATCGGGAACAGCTAACCAAGGTCAGTGGAATGGGGCCAAAAGCATATGAGCAATGTGCAGGTTTTCTTCGCATTCCCGAAAGCAAAAATTTATTGGAGCGGACTGCCATTCACCCGGAATCTTACGGAGCCACCGAAAAATTATTAAAAAAACTAGGCCTCGATCTGGCTACTATTACACTGCGAAGCGAGCTTCTGCGTGAACGGATTCAGGAGAATAAACAAAGTTTGGCAGATTTAGCAGCTGATGTTGGAATCGGTGAGCCGACTCTTGAAGACATCATC
This sequence comes from candidate division KSB1 bacterium, assembly GCA_022566355.1. Taxonomy (NCBI): domain Bacteria; kingdom Pseudomonadati; species Candidatus Zhuqueibacterota bacterium. Next base: position 25,690 of record JADFJB010000001.1, on the reverse strand, counting down.
GAAAATTTGGAAAAGCCCGGCCGCGATCCTCGCGCTGATATGCCCAAACCCATTTTTCGCAGCGACGTACTAAAAATGGAAGATCTGCGTGAAGGCATGATTCTCAAAGGAACCGTAAGAAATGTGGTGGATTTCGGCGCCTTTGTGGACATCGGCGTAAAACAAGACGGGCTGGTTCACCGCAGTGAGATGGGTAAAAAAGGACGCAATCCATTGGATGTGGTAGCCGTGGGAGATGTGATAGAAATTCGGGTGCTGAAAGTGGATTTGGAAAGGGGGCGGGTGAGCTTGAGTATGATGCTTGATTAATGACCAATTATCAACGAGGATAATTCTTGCGGGATATTGATGCAATAAAACTTGTCTATTGAATAAACCCTATTTATTTGGGTAACATCGCAAGTTTTATTTAAAGCAAGGAGCTACAACAATGAGACGAATTTCAATTATTTGCATGACCATTTTTCTATTAGCTTTATTGAATGTTTTATCCCTATATGCCAAATCTTACAAAATTATCAAAATTGAAATTATTGCCACGGTAAACCTGGATGGCAGCATCGATATTCAGGAATTCAGGACTTATAAGTTCAAAGGTAGATTTCGCTGGGCTGATTATCGAAAGTCTGTCAAAGGTTTTGATTCAATTGAGAATTTTGTATTAAGGGATGAAAACTTTATTTACCACAGTAGTTCAGGTAAAGAAAAGGGAACCTACCAGGTTAGTTATAGCAATGATGAATTTTATGTGAAGTGGTTTTATAGCGCAAGAAATGAAAGCAAGACTTTTATCCTTTCCTACAAGCTTACAAACATTCTGAATATTTATCCGGATGTCGCTGAACTCAATTACCAATTTGTCGGCGGTGAGTGGGATCACGGAACCAGGGAAGTCAATGTAATCGTAAAATTGCCATATGGCGCTGCACTGGATGAAGTGCGAGCCTGGGCGCACGGTCCGTTATGGGGAAATGTAACAATAATGGATGAAACCACAATCCACCTGGATATTGTGGATCTGCCAAGATATAGATTCTGGGAAGGCAGGATTTTATTCCCTGCACGATTAGTTTCAAATTTACCGTTATCGGCATCGACGAGTATGTTGGACAATATCATCGCGGAAGAGACCCGATGGGCCCGGGAAGCCAATGAAGCAAGGATCAGGGCTCAACAGGAATTGGCAGAAAGAAATAAGCGCTGGAAAACAGGTGCAATCGTATTGTCAGTTTTAGCAATAGCAGGTTTTCTAATTTGGCTGCCAATCTTCAATCAACATGGCCGACCTTACCCTTCGAAATTTCGCAGCCAATATTATTCCGATATTCCCAATGACTTGCCTCCTGCACTTATGGGATATTTTGTCAAGTATCGATCTGTTACAGGCAGTGCAATGGTTGCCACTCTTTTTGATTTAGCCAGGAGAGGTTTTCTTAAGATTTCGGAAGAGAAGGTCAGCGTCAATTCGATCTTTGGTAAAAAAGAAAAAACGGAATTCTCGATAAAATTAGAAAAGGATCATCTGGAAGAGAAATTTGGAGACCTGCAACCATTTGAAAATAAACTCATCGATTATCTATTTGAGGAGTTATCAAAGGATGGCCATTCAATTTCAATGAAAGAAATAGCAAAATCCAGAAGTAAGACGACAAAATGGTTTTCCAAATGGAGAAAAGAAATTGCAGACCTGGCAAAAGAAAAGGGGTTTTACGATTTAGACAGTAGACGAAAAATGATGAAAGGTTTGATCCCATCCCTAGGTCTTATTCTGGTAGGGTTTGTGTCCATACCTATTACGGGTCCCGGCGCAATTATCCCATGTGTGGTAGGCTTGGTATTGTTTATTATCACAGTAGCCACTTACCGGATTTCAAGGGAATACATTGACCAATATGCGCAATGGAAAGCTTTAGGGCGATACCTGCGCAGGTACAAATTTACCCAAACAGATCGAAGCGAAATAACCACGATGATGGATCGTTATTTGATTTACGGCATGATTCTTGGATTAACGTCCAAGCGAATTAAACAACTGATTAACCTGGTACCTGACAAAATGCACAGCACCATTTTCCCATGGTACATCTATCATGGTGAGTACTCGGGTGACAGCTTTGGAACAGCATTTGGGACTGCAGTTTCTTCTATGGTTACCGTGGCAAGCAGCAGCTTTAGTTCAGCCACAGGAACCGGTGGCGGTGCATCAGCCGGTGGGGGCGGAGGCGCCGGTGGGGGTGGTGGAGGGGCAGGTTAAGGAATATCAGATGCTGGATGCTGTATGACAGGTACCGGATACCAGAACTCACACCCGCTCCACCCAGATGTCGGATGCCGGATGCCGGATGCCGGATTCAAAATATAGACTTTTAACGATAGACGATAGACAACGGACGATAGTAGTAGAGTATAAATGATATTATCCGGCATCTGGATCTGGTATCCGTCTTTTAAGCCTCAGGATCTAAGAAACTCCTAATTTTATATGAATTTTTTCACGAAACACTCCTAAATCCCTCTCTCAACAGGCTGTTGCAAAATGTATCCAAAAATGACATTTCGCCAGATATGTGTATTCTACAACAGCCTCTCAACAGGGGACTTTGAAGTAGTTTACAAATTAAATATTTTGAGGACAAGTTAGTCTCAAATTTATACTGAATGCTACCCTATAAAACAAAATAAGTAAATATTGATGCTGTCTTATTAACATAACCCTCTCATCAAAGCTATCCAACCAAAAATATTTTGGTGGCATATCCTGGATATCTTTAAGACCCCCGGGCTTTATTTTTCATCAATCTCTTATTTTCAAACACAAAGTAAATTCAAAAACTTAAAATCATTTGAAAATCCGTTTTTCACACAATAGATTGAAACAATGAAATAATAAAGACAACTTTTCTGTTCAAACTAAATTAAGAATGCCAAAACAAAACCAAAAATCTCTCAATTGTAAATTAATTGCAGCCTTTTTAATCGCAACTAATCTACTCTTCTTTATTCCATTAAATTGCTTTGCAGGTTTCTTAAATTTCCAAACAGCAAAAAGTCATAGTTGCTGTGCCCAGCAATCTGAATGTCATAAAGAATGTTGCAATATTGAGTCAAAAAGCGCCCAGGATCAACAACTTCCTATTCAGAAAGCTGTAATTAAGACATTCAATCAAAAGCTAATTATTTGTCTTCACAATGATCCACAATTAACTTCTCATAACCCAAATATTCTCAATTTTCGTTATGATCAGCATTTCTTGAATTTTTTAACTGAAGATCACCTTTTCCTCTACTTCTGCTCCTTTTTGAATTGAAACTCTCCCCGGGGTGTACTACATCCTTTTTTATCTGATTTTTTTCAAAACATAAATTTATCGTGACCATGCACATATTGTTTGTGTGGTTACTCATCTCATTATTTTAGTTAATGAAGTTAAATCGAAGGAGAAAAAATGCTTCGAGTTTATTTCTATTTATTTTTGATTTCAGGGATTTGGATTCCCTGGCAAATTAGTGCCCAGGGAAAAACGGGTGCAAGTGACTTGAAAACCAAGGCCCCGGTATCCTTAAACTATTTGATTCAAGAGGCTGCACAGAACAATCCTGCCATTCAAGCAGCTGAGAAACGCTACTTGGCTTTTCTCAATATTCCGAGCCAGGTCTCTACCCTGCCAGATCCAATGTTAAGTTATACCAGGTGGATAGAGAATGTGGAAACACGAGTTGGACCGCAAGAAAATGTATTCATGCTGACACAGCGCATTCCGTTTCCAGGCAAACTTGGTCTTAAAGGTGAGATTGCCAACCAGGATGCTGAAGCGGCCCAATATCACCTGAGTGCAGTTCGCCGTGATGTGATTTTCAAAGTAAAGACTACTTATTTCAATCTTTACAAAGTTGACCGTTCAAAACAAATACTCGACCAATATCTTGATCTACTCCGTGATTTCGCCCAGGTAGCTACAACAAGATACAGTACCGGACAAGGCATCCAGGCGCAAGTACTAAAAGCCCATGTGGAAATTTCAAACATCATCGTTAAACAACTCAACTTTGATAAAATGCGAACAGGCGTGGTAACAAGAATGAATGCCTTGTTGGATCAACCAGTGAATGCGCCCATTGGACTCGTTGTGGTGATCGATTCATGCAGGATTCAACTCAATGAAAATCAATTATTGCAGCGGGCTCTTGCACAGCGCCAAGAACTGCTTGCCAATCAATCGATGATCCGAAAGGCTGAGTTCGCCAAAAGATTGGCGAAAAAAAATTACTACCCGGATTTCAATATTCAAGCCACTTACATTACAATTCCTAAGGTAAACAATTCATTTTCGGATTCAGGTAAAGATCCTTTCGGTATCTTGGTTGGTATTAACCTGCCTATATGGTTAGGCGGTAGAAAAGCTGGTGTGAACCAGGCCGAAGAGAATATCCTGGCACAGAATTTAAGCTATGAGAACTTGATGAATCATGTTCAAGCTGAGGTTGCAGACCTAATTTTTCAAATAAAAACACTGGCAGAAATTTTGGATTTGTACGAACAGGGTTTACTTACGCAAGCGGAGAGCAGTTTGCAATCAGCCATTGCTGCGTACCAAACCGGCAAACTGGATTTTCTCAATTTACTGGATGCAGAACGTATGCTTCTACAACTTCGATTGGCATATACCAATGAACAAGCCAACTATTGCAAACAAGTGGCAGCGCTTGAACGTGCGGTTGGCGGTGATTTTGCAATGGGAAAATGACAATCAAATTAATGGAGTACAGAATGAAAAATAAATCAAACTTATCAGTAAGGGCATTAACCTTTCTTTCCATTCCACTTCTTTTCGGGTTAATTGTAAGCTTATCCAGTTGTGGTTCAGAGGAAAAAACCACAGAAATGGCAGCGATGGAACATCAGGAAGAGAGCCAGTTATGGACATGCGGAATGCATCCGGAAGTTCTGTTGCATGAACCCGGTCAATGTCCTATATGCAAGATGGATCTTGTTCCGGTAAGGATTACTTCTGGGGAATCTGAAATTCAAGATACACAATCGAAAGGTGAGCGCAAAGTATTGTATTGGCAAGCTCCCATGGATCCAACTGAAATATACGACGAGTCAGGGAAATCGAAGATGGGAATGGACTTGATCCCAGTCTATGAAGACCAGACAACTCTTGGCGCTGGTGGTTATATAAAAATTGACCCGGTAACTGTACAAAACATGGGTGTTCGAACCACCATGGTTGAACGCGGAGATTTTACCCGTTCCATCCGAACGGTGGGAAAGATCCAGTACAATGAAGAAAAACTATATATTGTAACCACCAAAATTTCCGGTTGGATCGAAAAGCTATTTGTGAATTACGTAGGAGAGATGGTTCGTAAAGGAGAGCCTCTCCTCGAAATTTATTCACCGGAGCTAGTGATCACCCAGCAAGAATTCTTGTTGGCTCTTGAGAACCGGAAGAAACTAGCCAAGAGCACTTTTGATTCGATTACAAGAAACTCGGAGTCACTTTTTGAATCAAGCCGACAACGTCTTCTCTACTGGGATGTTCCTAAATCAGAAATTGATCGATTAGAAAAGACCGGCGAAGTAAAGAAAACAATCAGGCTGGAATCGCCGGCAAGTGGAATGGTGGTGCAAAAGAATGCTGTTGAAGGCCTTCATGTTAAGGCGGGTACAAATTTATATGAAATTGCAGATTTGTCCAGTATCTGGGTTCACGCAAGTATTTATGACTATGAATTGCCATGGATTCGGGAAGGGGCGGAAGCAAAAATGGAGCTTTCTTACCTGCCTGGAAAGATTTTCCATGGTAGAGTCGCTTATATCTACCCATATCTTCGCGAGAAATCACGGACTGCTCATGTCCGCCTTGATTTTTCCAATCCGGTTCTGGAGCTAAAGATTGGTATGTATGCGAATATAGAAATCCAGACTCCTACCATAAAAGATGCTGTAATCATACCATCCGAAGCGGTCATACGGTCTGGCACTCGAAATGTGATTTTTGTTGTTCGGGGTGAAGGAAAATTTGAACCACGGCAGGTAAAACTAGGAGAAGAAGGAGATAACGGAAAAATCCGCGTGATCTCCGGCCTCATTGGAAATGAAGAAGTTGTTATTTCAGCGCAGTTTCTACTTGACAGTGAAAGCCGCTTACAAGAAGTTATTCAAAAATTGTTAGCTGAGAAACAGAAAAAAACACAGCCAATGGATACGCAAGATAGCGCAACAAAAGAAAAGAAAGAGATGGAAAACATGCAGAACATGGAATCGAAAGAACATAATCACTGAAACAGCTATTCTATCGCTGATTACTGTGTGAAAACTATTTTAACCACGAAGTTTAATGGAATCATCACATAATTTAAAAAGTCCGACACATGTCATCCCGTCGTGTGACTGGATCTTTGTTAAAAAACAACACCTTACACAAACCATAACAAGATTTCCTTCGACTTCACTCAGGACGCAGCCTATGGAATGACATGCGTTCTTTTAGAATCGTAATAAAAATTATTCCCATTTTCACACAGTCTCTCGAAGAAATGGAATCTTTCAGTACAATGGACACACGGAGAAATCTAACATGATAGAACGAATCATAGAAGCTTCAGTAAAAAATCGTTTTTTAGTTATTATTTTCACAATAATGATCGCTCTCGGCGGTATTTATAAATTGCTCAACACGCCAGTGGACGCAATACCGGATTTAAGCGACGTCCAGGTAATCATTCTTACGGAATATCCAGGACAGGCGCCGCAGTTGGTGGAAGACCAGGTGACCTATCCACTTACCAGCGCTATGTTGGCGGTGCCTTTTGCCAAGGCTGTACGGGGGTATTCTTTCTTTGGCCTTTCATTTGTCTATATCATATTTGAGGATGGCACTGATCTATACTGGGCGCGCAGCCGGGTTTTAGAATATTTGAATTTCGTTTCCAGCCGTCTACCACAGGGAGTAAATCCAACACTTGGACCCGATGCAACCGGCGTAGGTTGGATCTATGAATACGTGTTGGATGGCGGCAACCAGTATGATCTGCAGCAGCTGCGTTCGATCCAGGACTGGTATCTGCGTTATGAATTGATGAGCGTACCGGGAGTTGCTGAAGTAGCAAGTATCGGCGGCTATGTAAAACAATACCAGGTCGAAGTCGATCCCAACAAACTCGCAGCATATAATATTTCTATCAGCAAAGTTCGAATGGCGATCAAGAGCAGTAATAACGATGTTGGCGGCCGCCTTGTCGAATTCGGGGAAACAGAATTTATGGTGCGCGGACTGGGATATATTAAGTCTATACAGGATTTGGAAAATATTCCATTGGGCGTGGATAATCATGGCACCCCGATACTCATCAAAAACATTGCCAATGTTTCCATTGGTCCGGAATTAAGGCGCGGCTTAGCAGATTGGAATGGCGAGGGGGAAGTTGTCGGCGGCATCATCGTAATGCGGTTTGGCGGAAATGCATTGGCAACCATTGATCTTGTAAAAGAAAAAATGGAAGAATTAAAGAAAGGTCTGCCGCCCGGAGTTACCATCAAAGCAGCATATGATCGATCTGTGTTGATCAATAAAGCAATCGATAACCTTACTCGCAAACTGATCGAGGAAATTATTATCGTCGCCCTGGTATGTATCATCTTTCTGTTACATTTCCGCAGCGCTTTTGTAGCCATATTTACACTGCCAATGGGAATTTTGATCGCTTTTATTATAATGTCCTACCAGGGTATTACTGCAAACATCATGTCTCTTGGCGGAATTGCCATAGCCATCGGTGTTATGGTTGATGCGGCAATCGTGATGATCGAGAATGCGCATAAACATATCGAAAGAGACGGCGGCAAGAAAGATCATTGGCTTATTATCATCGATGCCGCTAAGGAAGTTGGGCCGGCGCTGTTTTATTCTTTGTTGATCATAACACTTTCCTTTCTGCCAGTCTTTACTTTACAGGCCCAGGAGGGAAGGTTATTTAGCCCCCTTGCATTCACAAAAACCTACGCTATGGCGGCGTCTGCCTTGTTAGCTATCACCGTTGTACCGGTATTAATGGGTTTTTGGATCAAAGGCCGGATCAAACCAGAGGACGTCAACCCCATCAATCGGTTTCTCATACGAATCTACCGACCTTTGATCAATTTCGTGTTACGCTTCAAGTGGTCGACGATTATTGTCGCAATTGTAGTCATGGTTGTTTCGATTTTACCATTCCAGCGAATCGGATCGGAATTCATGCCGCCGCTAAATGAAGGAGACTTGCTCTACATGCCCACTACAGATCCAGGTATCAGCATTACCAAGGCAAAAGAGCTTTTGCAGCAGACAGATAAAATCATCAAAAGCTTTCCGGAAGTGCACCATGTCTTTGGTAAAATCGGACGCGCCGAGACCGCCACAGATCCAGCGCCGCTCTCGATGATCGAAACAACTATTACGCTGAAGCCGGAGAATGAGTGGCGAGAGGGAATGACGATTGAAAAACTGATCGAAGAACTGGACCAATCCATCCAGTTTCCTGGATTAACAAACGCATGGACCATGCCGATCAAGACACGAATCGATATGCTGGCAACGGGGATCAAGACGCCGGTGGGTATTAAGCTTATGGGTTCGGATCTTAAAGTATTGTCAGATCTGGCGCAAAGGGTGGCTACCGTAGTAAAAAATGTCCCCGGAACGCTCAGCGTTTTTGCCGACAAGACTGTGGGCGGAAATTACCTGGATTTTACCATTAATCGGGAGGAAGCTGCAAGATATGGCCTAACAGTAGGTGCAATTCAGGATGTGATAATGTCGGCCATTGGCGGCATGAATGTGACGTGGACGGTTGAAGGTCTGGAGCGTTACCCGGTAAATGTGCGCTACAGCCGGGAGTTGAGAGATAATCTGGATGATCTGCGCCGGGTGCTTATTGCCACACCCACAGGCGCCCAGATCCCAATCAATTACGTTGCAGACATTGAATTCAAGAAAGGTCCGTCGGTAATCAAAAGTGAGAACGCCCGACGTACCGCCTGGCTGTATATTGATATTCGCGATATTGATGTGGGAACTTATGTGAAAAATGCTAAAATTGTCGTGGAAGAAGAGGTAGATTTCCCTGAAGGCTACAGCCTGGTTTGGAGCGGACAATATGAATACATGGTGCGAGCTCAACAGCGCTTACGTATCGTACTCCCTGTAACCCTGTTGATTATTTTTTTGCTGCTTTATCTCAACTTTAAAAATATACAAGAAAGCTTTATTGTCATGTTGTCGCTGCCGTTTTCTCTCGTCGGTGGTATTTGGTTTATATATCTGCTCGACTATAACCTGAGCGTTGCTGTTGGAGTTGGATTTATAGCGCTTGCCGGCCTCTCGGCGGAAATTGGCATTATCATGCTAACCTACCTGGATCATGCTTACAATGACCGGAAAGGCAAATTGCATTCCCTTCAAGATCTTAAAGAAGTCATACTGAAGGCAACTGCTATGCGAATTCGGCCAATTGTTATGACTGTTTCAACAACCATTCTTGGGTTGCTACCAATCATGTGGGGCCATGGCGCCGGTTCCCAGGTGATGAAACGAATCGCCGCCCCTATGGTTGGAGGGCTATTTTCTACGACAATATTATGTTTATTAGTAATTCCTACTATTTATTTTTTGTGGCGAAGTCGCGGATTAAACAAAAATATTGAAGATCAAATCGATCAGGCAGATTCTGCTGTTTTGAAGTCAAGTTAAAGAGTACAATAGAGAGAGTTGTTTTTTGATACAAAATACTTTTGATCACGTTTGTTATCCGTCATTCCTCTACAGATAAGTATCAAGTTTTTTAGTTTCATTGATGATTCAATGTTGCCTTTGGTTATATTTTACAAAAGATACAAATTAAGCCAAAACGAAAATAAGGAGAACAAAAAATGAGTTACTATTTTTCAAAAACAGTGAATCAGAGCTTCGATGAAGCAATAGAAAATGTTACAGCTGCCTTACAAGAAAAGGGTTTCGGGATTCTCACAGAGATTGACGTTACGGAGACCTTAAAAAAGAAGCTGGATGTGGACTTCTACAAATACCGCATATTAGGCGCCTGCAACCCACAGTTTGCCTACGAAGCGCTTCAGATAGAAAATAAAATCGGCACCATGCTTCCCTGTAACGTAATCGTACAGGAGTTTGAAGATGGCAAAGTCGATGTTACTGCTATCGATCCAATGGCTTCTATGCAGGCGGTGGAAAATTCTAAATTAGGTGAGATCGTAGAAGAGGTTCGAGATTTATTGAAATCTATAATTGCGAATCTATAAGAGCATCACACAGGATTAGGACAAAAAGCCATAATTTTAAGTTAACAAATGCAATTCTTAAAAGTTAAAACATTAGATCCGGTTTGCGGCATGGAAGTTTCTCCCGCATCCGCCGCAGGTTTCATTCCTTACCAAGGTGAATCCATCTATTTTTGCTCTCAAAACTGCCTGGAAAAATTCAAATCGGATCCGGAAGCATTCACCACAACCAAAGTTGAGCAACATGAACAGGTGGAGCATGAACATCATCAAGACACTCAAAAAGCAATGAAAGGCGTCACTTATACCTGCCCTATGGATCCTGAGGTGGAACAGAATGAACCCGGATCTTGTCCAAAATGTGGCATGTCCCTCGAACCCGCAATACCCGTAACACAGCAAACTAGAATAGGATATACGTGCCCCATGCACCCGGAGGTGGTACAATCCAAGCCCGGCATCTGTCCGATTTGCGGGATGGCTTTAGAACTCAAAACCGTGGTTTTGGATGAAGAGGAAAATCCGGAGCTAAAGGATATGAGCCGACGATTCTGGGCAAGCTTTGGGCTTTCGATCCCCGTGCTTTTTCTGGCTATGTCCGAAGTGATACCTGGCAAGCCGGTGCAAAACGCATTCTCTGCAAACCTTCTAATTTGGATTCAATTCATATTAGCATCGCCGGTGGTCCTCTGGGGAGGCTGGCCTTTTTTTCAACGCGGTTGGGCTTCTGTTGTTAATTTTAGTCTTAATATGTTTACCCTAATCGCAATTGGTACTGGAGTAGCCTACATCTATAGCGTGGTAGCAACGCTATTCCCGGCTATCTTCCCTGCCGCTTTCCGCGGCGCTGAAGGGGAAGTAGCGGTCTATTTTGAAGCGGCTGCTGTAATCACAACACTGGTTCTTCTCGGCCAGGTTTTGGAATTGAAGGCCAGAAGCCGTACCAACAGTGCAATAAAAGCCTTGCTGGGGCTGGCGCCCAATACTGCGAGAATTGTTCGGGATAACGGTGTTGAAGAGGACATTCCCCTGGAGCATGTTCAACGCGGCGACAAACTGCGCGTTCGGCCCGGTGAGAAAATTCCGGTTGATGGGATTGTAGTCGATGGAACCAGTTCCGTTGATGAATCCATGGTAACCGGTGAATCCATTCCAGTGCAAAAGGAATCCGGACAGAATGTGATTGGTGGGACGGTCAACGGGACAGGGAGCTTCGTGATGGAAGCACAACGAATCGGTAATGATACCCTATTGGCACAAATCGTGCATATGGTCAGTGAAGCGCAACGAAGCCGCGCCCCCATTCAGGGCTTAGCAGATAAGGTTGCTTCATACTTCGTGCCGGCAGTAGTAATTATTAGTGTCCTAACTGCAATTATATGGTCATTATTGGGCCCGGAACCGCGTATGGCTTACGCCCTGGTAAACGCAGTTGCTGTATTAATAATTGCCTGCCCTTGCGCATTGGGCCTGGCAACGCCAATGTCCATCATGGTTGGCACTGGGCGAGGTGCAATGGCAGGCGTCCTCATCAAAAATGCGGAAGTTTTGGAGACTATGGAAAAGGTGGACACTCTGGTAGTGGATAAAACCGGCACGCTTACTGAAGGAAAGCCAAAGCTTACCAGCATTGAAAGCTTGCAAGACTATGGAGATGATGAGGTCTTACGATTGGCAGCTTGCCTGGAACTAGCGAGCGAACATCCATTAGCCGAAGCAATTGTAACCGGCGCACGGAAACGAGGTCAAGAATTGAAACCGGTTGAAAATTTCGATTCCATCACCGGCAAAGGCGTTATCGGTACTATCGATGGCCGAAGTGTCGCTGTGGGTAATCGCAGACTTTTTGAAGAAATGGAAATCCAACTTGGCGATTTGACCGACAGGGCTGAGGAAATGCGTCGAAAAGGTGAAACCGTCATGTTCGTGGCAATCGATAACAAACCGGCCGGCTTGTTGGGTGTTTCGGATCCGATAAAACCATCCACACCGGAGGCAATTCAGTTATTACGCAAAGAGGGAATTAAAATCGTCATGTTGACAGGCGACAATCGTACGACTGCAGAATTTGTGGCAAAAACTCTGGGAATTGATGAAGTCGAAGCTGAAGTGCTTCCGCAAATGAAAAATGAAACGGTTAAACAACTGCAATCCGAAGGACGAATTGTTGCAATGGCTGGTGATGGTATTAATGATGCGCCAGCACTAGCCCAGGCACATGTGGGCATTGCCATGGGGTCTGGCACAGATGTAGCTATCGAAAGCGCTGGATTAACTCTCGTGAAGGGCGATCTGAGAGGAATCGCAAGGGCTCGGCGACTCAGTCGCGGAACGATGCGCAACATTCGTCAAAATCTCTTTTGGGCATTTATTTATAACTCTTTGGGTGTGCCCCTTGCAGCCGGTATTCTCTATCCGTTCTTCGGAATATTACTTAGCCCGATGATTGCTGCAGCAGCCATGAGTTTTAGCTCTATTTCCGTAATCGTCAATGCACTGAGACTTAGAAAATTGGTATTATAATTAAAAAGCTCATAACGCAGAGTGCACAAAGCACGCGGAATTTTCGATTTAGTCAACTAAGGAGAACACGTTACCTTGTTTGTTTTCTCTGTACTTTAAGCCGGCAACATCGTGTTTTTTTAGCAAAGTTTTGGTTGGCCAAGATAATACACACAGATCAACAAACAAATACGGCTTTTAAATAAAAACAATAATTTAGCCACGGATTCGCGCGGATAAAACACGGATTTAATAAATGGAGCTTTAAATTTCACTATTTGAACCTAAAACATTTCCACCAATTTCAAATTGAATGTAATGATTTTTATTTTTTTATTCTAAACGGATTTTATCCGTGTCAATCAGTGTAAATCCGTGGCTAAATAATTTGGTTGCGGCCCAAGGCTGCGCTGTGATCTCGGCGGTCTCTGCGCTTATTAATTCAAACAAAGCATTAACATACAGCCATGACCGAATACATCTTCAACTTTGGTTACATTGGATTATTATTATTCAGCTTTATGGCCGCTACAATAATTCCCGTAAGTTCCGAGACTGCAGTTGCAAGCGCACTTGCTTTGGATATGCAGCCAGTGCCAGTGTTGCTGTTTGCAACTATCGGCAATTGTTCGGCAGTTCTTTTTAATTATTGGCTGGGTTACAAAGGCGAAGAGAAATTTCTACAGCGTCACTTACAAAAAAAGGCCGTTGCCAAAGCCTATTCCATTACCAAACGCTGGGGAAAATGGGCATTGTTATTATCTTGGCTGCCGGTGATTGGCGACCCAATTACAATTTTGGCTGGCGTCATAAAAATCAATTTAGGCTTATTTATTGGGGTTAGTTTTACTTTACGTTTTATGAGGTATGTTTTTATTCTTGGGCTGTTTGAAATTTTTTAAACTTCTTTATATTTTTTTTTATACATGCGCTCAAATTTAACAAATCATATTTTATTTGAAAGGAAAAAAATGAGACTAAAAAATTGGTTATTTGTACTCATCATTTTGGCGTTTTCATCGGCTCCGGTTATTTCTAACCAATCTTTCTCCGATGAAGCAGAGGCAGTTAAACAGACTCTGGTCAATTATGCCGCAGCCGTCCAAAGTAAGAATATGAGCGAAATAGAGAAATATGTAGTTACTACAGATGCCTTTACAATATTTGAAGGGAGCCATATCAATTGGGGTTGGCAAGATTACCGCGATAATCATATCGGCCCGGAACTCAAACAATTTCTGGAAATAAAATACAGTTTCAGTGATATTAAAGTCAAAGTGTACGGAAACGCAGCTTATGCTATTTTCGAAACATCAATTGCGGTGAAAATGGAAACTCGAAATTTCGATGGTGAAAACCTGGCGACAGCAATATTAATTAAAATGAATGAAAATTGGAAAATTCAACATATGCACACATCAAGAATTCCAAAGAAGAAACCCTGACTAATATTGATTGCAAAGCTGAGAGTGCAGAGGTCGCCAGGAAACTAAAGAAAGTCAAAACACTCTATATTCTCTGTTAACCCTGTTGTTAAATAAATCATAAATTTTGTCAATTAACTCTGGAGTATTTATGCCAACATTACCGGATTGGGCGCCAAATATTCATCCCATGTTGGTTCATTTTCCGTTAGCCCTGTTGTTCACTGCTGTTCTTTTTGATCTGCTTGGCGTTTTATTTAAAAAGCAAGTCCGGCTGAGAGAAATTGCCGATTTTCTATTTGTGGTTGGCGCGATCAGCGCTGTTTTCACTTACTTTAGCGGCAAACAGGCAAGTGACATCGTTACGCTGCCAGCGTTAGCAAACCCGACCTTAAATGAACATTCGGATTTGGCATTGTGGACGATGTTGTATTTCGGGATTTATGCGATCGCCAGGACATTTCTAATCCTTAAGAAATTGCATACAAAAAAAATAGTTTCATGGATTTTATTGCTTAGTGGCGCTTCAGGCCTATATTTGTTATTTGAAACTGGCGAGCATGGCGCGGAATTGGTTTTTAAGTATGGCGTAGGGGTGCAAGCCTTGCAATCCAATGAGGCGGCTAAAGATGAAATAGCAAGCGAAGAAGTTGAGGCACAAAAATTGGACTTCTCCGAAAACGGCTCATGGAGTTGGCATCCCGGCCCGGGCGCTAAAAAAGTTCTTGCAGAGCAATTCCACTGGTTAACCGGCGCTTTTGAAAATTTAAGTGCAGAAGTTATTTCCGATTCAATTCGAGGGGATTTTCTTTCACTCAGGCCAACCGGACAACCTCTTTTATTTGTCGCCGGAGATTCACTCGAAAGCGTTCAGGTGGATATGTTGTTAAACGTAGACGATTTTTCCGGATCGATAATGCTGCTGCATCATGTTCAGGACGACTCTAATTATGATTTTTTCTCTTTACAAAATGGAATTGTCCAACTTGGCAGGGTCAGTGCTGGAAAGACTAAGGTTTTTGATAAAGGGAAAACAGAAGCAAATGGCTGGATTTCTCTTCGGGTAGTTGGTGACGGACGACATTTTCGCGGCTATATCAACAATAAAGAACGGGTCACCCATGGCCATGCAAATGCCCTACCGCCAGGCCGTGTTGGGATAAGAGTGCATGGGATTGGCACACTATTCTTGGGTAAAATGAGTGTCCAATCTTTACTCTGAACCACGATCTCTTTTAAAGCGAAATTGGATACACGACTTATAGAAGGTAACATGAAACGAAACTACTCAAACAACGATATCGATTGAGTTTCTGTTATGGTTTGCCGTGACTTTGCCACTGCGGTTAAAAGACTGGCTATCGTCCGTATTGGCATTATAGAGAAATTCTTTCAGGCCAAAAGTAAAACTATACGACAATATCTCGAAATTTGGAATTTATGAAGTGAAGGTTAGCTTGATTTTTTCTAACAGAATGATTAACTTCAGCCTACAAAATAGTGGTTAGCAAATAACTATAGATTATGCAAAAAACCCGCTCAAAATTAATTTTCTTTTTTTTAGTTTTTATATTATTGCTAAGTTCCCAAGCTTGTCTGCTTGAGCAAGGCATTGCTTTAGCAATGGAGTTAACCCCTCAAGATCATCATAGCACTGAACATAATGAGCATGAAAATGGAACACCACCGCATAATCATGATGACCAACGGCAGGAAGCAGATATTTGCTGTAATACGATCTTAACTTTGTTTGTCAGAAGTTCTTATTTGCCCACTCTCATACAAACTGAGCATTTTCTTTCATCAAGTGTGGTTTCGAAAGGTGGGTTAGAAACAATAGAATCAACCCCAAATTTCCATTTCAATGGTCTTTTTAAAATAATTCGATTACGTACAAGGGACAAGTACGCCCTCTCCTACCTAATACATGCACCTCCCCTAGTTTAGATATCTCTCATTCGCATTTTTCTGTTGCCGGTTCAGTAGTTTATACAAGTGCATGCTTTGTATTTGTTAGAATTTTGTAAGTTAGTTTATATCTGGCGACCAAGGTTAAATGCTACATCTATAAAAATTTTCGATAAAAAAACTTTTTACAAGAACAATTTACGGGCGGAACATTTCGGACTCGTCAACAAAAGGAGATGAGATTAAAAATTTGAGGAAGAAAATGAAAATAAAAAGCACGATCCTTTGGAAATTATTTTTGACTCTATTGTTACCACTTTACATTCCTGCACAGGCACAGGAAAGATTAGGTACAGTTGGTAATGTAAGTCAGCTTTCAGTTAAGCAGGTTATCGCTCTAGCTGTTAAAAATAACCTGGAGTTGAAAACCTTACGAGAAGGTCTGGGGATTGCTTTAGGACAGTTAACCGGGGCCAAGATATTTCCTAGCAATCCAGAACTTGAGATCACCTATTTTAATGCGAATCCATCGGAACGTGTCGGAAAAACTTCGGAGTATTCCTTGAGTGTGTCGCAAGAATTTGAGATTGGTGGTCAACGAGGACACCGTAAACAGGTAGCACAATCCACAATTGAGAAGGTCGAGGCGGAGATAGGTCGGGCACAATGGATGTTAGTGGGAGATGTCCGCGAGACTTTCTACCAGGTTCTCCTGCAACAAGAGAAATTGGATCTGGCACATCGGGTGATTTCACTTACCGAAGATCTGGTAAACCGAACAAGTGACAAATTTAATGCCGGGTACGCTCCGCAATTTGAGGTAAACTTCGCCAAACTTGAGCTACAAAGAACTCTCCGTGAGAAGGCCAGGGTGATAAACCAACTCAAGATCGCAAAGTATAGATTAAACAACTTAATGGGGCGCCCCTGGGAGACTGAGTTCACGTCTTCAGAAGAATTGGCCTACCAGCCTGTTGAGGTGGATGTAGCAAGATTGAAAGCCTATGCTGTAATAAATCGGCGTGATCTGAAGTCCCTGCAATTCGAGCAGGAGGCGGCGCAGAGCGAGATCAATTTGGCGCGTTCTCTGAAAATTCCCAACCTGAGATTTTCAGTTTTATATAATAAGGAGTTTGACAAAAACAATTTTGGCGCGATGATTTCCCTCCCTATCAAGCTATTCAACAGGAACCAGGGCGATATTGCAATGTCTTTAGCTAGCGAAAGAACAGCCGAAGCAAGATATTCTTTTCTGAAATTTCTGATTGAAAAGGAGGTTGCCTCAGCTTATTCCGAAGTGCTCCTGGCCTCTAAAGAGGTGCAGCTTCTGGAAGAAGGTATGCTGGAAACGGCTGAACAAAATATGGATTTGGTTCAAGAAGCCTACCAGCGGGGAGAGGCGGAAATTATCGAGGTCATCACAGCCCAGAGGAATTTGGTTGATATTCAGACAGCCTATCTGGAAGCCCTGTATAGTTTCAACCTGGCGGTCGTCAACCTGGATAAAGTCCTTGGTGGGAATCTGGTTGATATTCGAGAATAGATTGAAAGTACATTTTAGCATAATTTTTAATGGAGGTCAATACGATGACAGAAACTTTTGAAAATCCGGAGAAAGCTCGTATGCCTGTTTGGGCCCTTATTTTGGTGCCTGTTTTGCTGGCTGCTGCATTTTATATGGGTATGAAAGTCGGCGCTGGCAGTAACCCGGCTCAAAGTAACGGGGATAATTCGGCGAATCTGGAAGCCCATGACGCAGTAGATCCCGGTACCATAAGCTTAACGGAACAGGCAAAAATTAATATCGGTCTTGAGATTGTTGTGGCCGATTTGCGAAATATAGAGCAAGTTGTTCGCGTACCTGGCACCGTACGGCCACATCCCAATCGTGTGGCCTTTGTGAACACACGCATCGAGGGCCGGGTCGAAAACTTACTGGCCAATATGGGAGATCGAGTAACCAAGGGCCAGGTGTTAGCCGAAGTACAGAGTCGCCGCTACGGCAATCCCATTCCCCTGGTATCCATTTCAGCCCCGATATCCGGCACAATCGTGCAGCGCAAGGTTTCCATGGGAGCTTCCGTAGATCCTTCTACTCCGCTTTTTGAGATCATGGATCTTGCAATGGTTATCGTGGAAGGTGAGGTGTTTGAGGACTATGTGCCTTTATTAAATATGGGGCAGCGGGTGCGCATCCATCTAAATGCTTATCCGGATGAGATATTTGAAGGTAAAATCATTTTTATTAGTTCAGTCCTCGATCCGGATATACGGGCAGCTCAGATATGGGTGCATGTGGACAATAAGCATGGCAAGCTCAAGCCCGAGATGTTTGGCGAAGTGACCATCGTGGTGGGATCCAATCCCGAAGCTATTGCGGTGCCGGTGGATGCGGTGATTGAGGTCGGCCCTGATAAGTTTGTTTTTGTAGAGAACGGTGAAATTTACCAGAAAGTGGATGTGGTGACTGGATTTCGTGATGATTTGTACGTGGAGATTATAGATGGACTGTTTCCCGGAGATGCGGTCGTAACCCAGGGTAACCACCAGCTTTTAGCTGTGGTTACAAGGCCTCAAGCGGGCGGGGTACAAGATGAGAGTAAGCCCCACGCCCACTAAGATATGTTTGTTAAATTCGATTGAACGAAAGGAGACACATAAAAATGTGGTCTAAAATCATATCCTTTTCATTAAAAAACAAAATGCTGATCCTCGCCAGTGCATTTACCGTGTTGATCCTGGGATACCAGGTGTTTCAAGAGTTGCCCATTGATGTCTACCCGGATATCAACGACCCTAGGGTGACCATCCTGACCGAGGCACCGGGTTTTGCCCCGGAGGAGGTAGAGACTCTGGTCACTTTTCCTCTGGAGAGCGCATTCAACGGTGTTCCTTTAGTAAATCGGGTGCGTTCCTCTTCCGGTGTTGGGATATCTGTAATATTTGTGGAATTCGAGTGGGGCACCGACATCTATCGCGCCCGCCAGATGGTTACCGAGAGACTGCAGATGGTAGTTCCTACACTGCCCGACGGAGTGGAGGCGCCCTTTATGGCTCCTATTATCTCCCGTCTCGGTGAAATAGTTGAATATGCCATGGTGGATGAAAGCGGCAAACTCTCCTCCCTGGAGCTGCGAGATATTGCGGATTGGATCGTGCAATTTCGCCTGAAAGCCGCCGGTGGCATCGCAAATGTAATTAATCAGGGAGGGTTCGTCAAGCAGTACCAGGTGCTGGTGCACCCGGGACGCCTCTTGGCCTATGATTTAAGTCTGTCGGATGTGCGTGAAGCCCTGGAGAAGGATAACCTGAACACACCCGGCGGCTTTTTCTTGAACCGTCGGGAGGAATTTCTAATTCGAGGACTGGGACGGGTTCGAACCGTGACCGATATTGAAAATATTGTCATCGATACCCGGGACAACGGTGTTCCCATTCTCATCAAGGATGTAGCTGATGTGAGGATTCACGGTCCCATCGCCCGCCGGGGTTCAGGATCTTTGAATGGCGTTGAGACGGTACTTGGTAAGGTGATCAAGCAGCCGAATACTAATACTTTTAAGCTAACGAAGAAAATAAAAGATGTCTTCGAGGAATTGGAGCTCTCGCTTCCCGAGGGTGTCAAGATAAAATCTGAATATGTGCAAGCAGATTTGATAGAGCGAGCCGTGAATACGGTCAAGGATGCCCTCATGGAGGGCGCTGTACTGGTTACTCTAATTTTGGTGATCTTCTTATTCAATATCCGGACTTCAATCGTTTCCTTAACCGCCATTCCGCTGTCTCTCATTTTAGCGGTGATTGTACTTTACTGGCAAGGACTTACATTGAACACCATGACCCTGGCCGGACTGGCTATTGCTATCGGCATGGTCGTGGACGACGGCATCATCGATGTGGAGAACATCTTCCGGCGACTGCGGGAGTATTTTGCCAAGCCAACCAAGGAAACCCCTACCGAAGTCGTGCTGAGGGCGTCCAATGAGATTCGGGCCTCCATTGTTTTTGCTACCTTGATTATTGTCCTGGTTTTTATTCCTCTTTTCACCTTGACCGGAATAGAAGGTCGGTTATTTTCCCCCTTGGGTCTGGCAGTAGTGGTAGCCATGGCAGCTTCTCTGTTGGTAGCATTGACGGTAGTCCCGGTATTGTGTGACCTGATGTTAACCCGGGGTAAGCAACTCAAAACCAAAGAAAGCCCTGTAGTCCGTTGGGTTAAGGCTGCCTACAGACCCATTTTGAATTTTATGATGAAGTGGAACAAGTTTGTCCTTCTGGGATCAGTTTCCCTAATCATGATTGCACTTCTTCTGATTCCATTTATGGGTAGAGAGTTTCTCCCTATTTTGGATGAAGGCACTTTTGTCGTTAATTCGATATCACCTCCGGGTACCTCCCTGGAAGAGTCTCAGCGGATTGGTTATCTAATGGAGGAAGCGCTTCATACGATCCCAGAAGTAACTTCTACAAGCAACCGCATAGGTCGGGCTGAGCAGGATGAGCACGCGGAAGGAGTTTCCTACGGCGAAATGTTGGTAAACGTTCTGCCGGTGGAGGAGCGGGAGAAGAACCGGGAGGAGCTGCTAGCAGACATGCGAGAGATACTGGGGCAGTTTCCAGGTGTGGCAATCAGTATCGGGCAGCCCATCCAGCACCGCATCGACCACCTACTGTCAGGGGTCACGGCACAGGTCGCCATAAAAATCTTTGGCCCTGACCTGAACATTCTACGGCAGAAAGCCCAGGAGGTGGCCAGCGTGGTCAGAGAAGTCCGAGGTGTGGCCGATCTGCAGGTAGAACCGCAAGTACTTATTGATATTCCCCAATTAAAAATTGAAATAAACCGAAAGGAAGCCGCTCGGTACGGGCTGGCGGTGCAAGATATTTCCCATTTTATAGAAACGGCTTTCAATGGTGAAGTGGTGAGCCAGGTGGTTCTTGGACAAAGGCAGTATGATTTGGTAGTGATGATAGACGATGAGAATCGCAACAAGATAGATCGGCTTGAGAACCTGAGGATTTCCACGCCAACCGGCCCAAAAGTTCCCCTGAAGCGGGTGGCGGACATCACAATCGGCATGGGACCCAATACCATCAACAGGGAAAACGTCTCCCGCCGCATCGTGGTGCAGTGCAACGTGCAGGACAGAGACCTGGGTAGTTTTGTGGAAGAGGTTCAAGATCGAGTAGCCCAGCAGATATCTTTTCCGGAGGGCTACTTCATCACTTACGGCGGGCAGTTTGAGAGTCAACAGCGCGCGACCCGACTCCTGCTTATTGAAACTGTTTTCGTAATCGCTGCTATATTCATTTTACTGCAGATGAGCATAGGCACCTGGAAATTGGCCGGTCTGGTCGTGTTGAATCTGCCCCTGGCCTTGGTGGGCGGCGTCTTCAGCATCTTTATTTCCGGCGGCGTCTTGAGTGTTTCCTCTTTGGTGGGGTTTATTTTGCTGCTTGGCATCGCTGTCCGAAACGGAATTATATTGGTGACCCATATTAACGATCTTCGTTTTCAAGAAGGCAAAGGGCTGTTGGAGGCCATTCTGGAAGGAGCCGGCGACCGGATCAGCCCGGTTTTGATGACGGCACTGACCACCGGTTTGGGACTCTTACCACTGGCTTTGAGCACTGGTTCCGGGGCTGAGCTGCAAAAACCGCTTGCCATTGTCATCGTGGGTGGCATGGTCACATCAACAATCCTGACCTTACTGGCCTTGCCGGTCTTTTACTATCTGGTGGAAAGAAAAAGTGAACAAAAAAGGTTGGCAGTTGTTTAGCGCTAGTGCGCTAATCTAATGTGGGCGACATGCCTTATATAAAGTAGTGAAAGGAGGTGATACCACGGATGCACACTGAAATGCCATCAGTATCGGCATTTCACAAACGCACCATGATGGAAGTGGTTTTTGAAACTGTTTATTTGTAACCTTAAAAAGAAGGAGAATTAAAAATGAAAACAACAACAACTTTAGCTGTGGGCTCTTTAATTTTTGTGAGTCTGGCATTGTTCTCAGGCAAGGCCTGGGCACAGCATGCCCATGAGTCTCCTCATGGCGGCCAGGTACGCTCTATGGGAGATCATCATGTTGAGTTCCTGGTCGTAGAGGGAGAAAATAACAAAGGCAACATCGTCGTTTACCTTCTGGACGCAAATCTCAAACCGGTATCAGTCGATAAGGTAGAAGGTGTGGTCTATTTAACCCTACCGGATAAGTCGAAGCAGACTTTGAAGCTAGCTGCTAGCACTGAGGAACTGAAGTCGCATCATGGCGAGGAAGCCGAGCATGAGGAGGAGATGCATAAAGAAGGCAAGGGAGAACATCACGCTGGGGAAGAAGAGCATAAAAAGGAAGGGATGCATAAAGAAGGCGAAGGAAAGCAACACGCTGGAGAAGGAGAGCATGAAAAAGGAAAAATACATGAGGGAGACAAAGAGAAGGTTTCCTATTTCCAGGCCGAGGTGAATTTAAAAGGTGTAGACTCTTTTGATGCTGTGGTGAGTCTAAAAATAGGCGACAAAAGAAATAACCTACGGTTTAAATACGTTAGAGCTGAGCATGAACTCGAGGAGGAAGAAGAACATAAGCATAAATAGTAAAACGTTTTAAGAGAGAACAATTAAGCCATTTCTTGTCTATACGAGTTTAGAACTATACTCAATTGGGATGATAATAGTTAATCTCAATGAATAGTAGTTTTTTTCGGTAAAACGGCGGTGGCTGGTTTCTGTGCGATGAAGACCACTGGTATAATTGGCAGGGTGTCCGAGAACAACCAAACTGTCATCCCCGAGTGCTTTTATCGGGGGTCTATAGGCCTGTGTAACAAGATTCCCGATAAGAGCATTCGGGAATGACAGTATTATAAACCAGTGACATAGTTTATGAATTGATCAGGTTAATAATTAATCATTAATCATTTCTGAGAAAGGATTTTGTAATTTCAAAAAAAGAGCAAATAAGCGAGATAACTGGTAGAACGCTGATCGAAAAAAGATGGTACAATTTATTTTATTAAACTTTCTATGTTTTTTCGCAGCATTTACGATAATCACAGATATTACGCACAATCAACTGCAGGCCAAAGGGTTGTCGGTTTGCAGATAACTTTTCAAGCGAGATCAGTTTGTTGGTAGATAAGAAAAATTAATTTCAAATCAATTATAATAACATCCTATATTTTTATGAAGTCCCCCTCCAGAAATTCAAATTATATCTCTGCCTTAAGATTCAATTGGCTCACTTCGATATATGATCCGCTCATTCGTTGGACAATCCGGGGGGAGAAATTCAAGCGTAAGCTACTTGAGCAAACTAACATTTTACCCGGCCATAAAGTTCTCGATCTCGGCTGTGGTACAGCTACACTCACCCTGAAAATTAAAAACGCTTGTCCTGAAGCTAATGTCTTTGGACTGGATGGTGACCCCAACGTTCTTAAAATCGCCAGTGCCAAAGCTGTGAAAGCAAATATTGCCATTCAGTTAAATCAAGGTATGTCGTTCAACTTACCTTATACAGATAATAAATTTGACACAGTCGTTTCGAGCCTATTTTTTCATCACTTGACGCGAGAGAACAAACTCCGTACTATGGCTGAAATCAAGCGAGTGCTCAAACCTACCGGTGAACTGCATCTGGTGGATTGGGGCAAACCTAAGAATTTCCTGATGCGGGCTGCATTCTACCTGGTACAGATGTTGGATGGTTTTGAAACAACAGCGGATAACGTTGCGGGTTTATTGCCTGAACTGTTACGCGCATCAACTTTTAAAGACGTGCGTGTTACAAATCAGATGACGACGATTGTTGGCACTCTTTCGTATTATCGAGCAGATTAACCTTAGACGCAAATGGCTATCGGTTTACCTAACGATATTAAGTGGCGGTTGTGGAGCTGATATTGAGTTTTTAATATTTTGTTGAGAATTAAATGGCATAGAAATAGGTTCAATGTTTACTAAGATTACTAAAGCTAAAAAAATTTATACGCACTATTCCAAAAATGAAAATATAGAAGTGTGGGAAATAGGAAGACACCGCTGGATGACTTTTGGTAAGGAGGTGCAGTCTATTATTGACTTAGATGAACCCGGTCAGCTTCCAGCGCCATTTAGCCGGGCAATGCTTGCTTCGTTAATGTTTGTTGAGACACCACTGAGTGTTTTATTAATAGGAATGGGCGGCGGTTCTATTGCTCGATATTTTCATAATCGAGATGTCAATATTAAAGGAGACGTAATCGAATGGTCAGCGACCGTTGTAGATATTGCACGTAAATTTTTTGATTTCCCTGATGAGGGTAAAGGCTGGGAGGTCATTAATTCAGATGCCAGAGATTATTTAAAGACTACAAACTGTGAATATGAAATGATTTTAGTTGATATATCTGAGGATAATCGAGCGCCAGCCTGGATATCGAATAGGATTTATCTTATGCATTTCAAGAGGCATCTGGCCCTTAAAGGGGTGGTGGTGTTTAATCTATTAATCTATGATGAAAACACGTTTATGGACTGTTTATGGAATATCCGTCAAGTATTTGAACAGCGAACGGTTTGTCTTACGGCCCCAGGTAGTCAAAACACTATGGTATTTGCTTTTAATGAACACCCTCGATATGGTGATATTGAAAAAATAAAAGCCCGTGTCCCTTATCTGCAACAAAAGTGGGGCTTGCGGTTCGAAGAGTTTCTTGAACGGTTATGTATAGATAATCCAGTTGGAAGCGGGGTGCTTTAACTATTGAGATTCAGGCTGAGGTTAAGATTAAGATTTAGCTCATAAGGTTTTTAGACTAATTTTATTCTTTAGATACAAGTAAGAATACTATCACAACCTTTTCATTTTTTTTATCTCAACCTCAATCAATTTTTTCTTAACCTTAAACTCAATATTATATTAACCTTATTAAATATTAATATCATAGGGTCTTTTCTTACATTCTTTTCGATTTTTTTAATGTCTATGTAAATGGTTTCATCGAGATTTTTCCCAGTCGTAGTGCACTTTAAACTTGACTATAAACCCACATTAAACTATTTTTGAAATTCAATTAAACTTAGGAGAACCAAATGAAGAATTCTAAATTGATGTACTGGCTGCTAATAATCATTATCGGATTATTTTTCGGTTGTGAAAAATCCGCAACCTTTTCAGCCGATCAAATTCAAACAATCGAATCCCCCGCTTTACCTGGCAGCCAGACACCCAATTTGTTCACTGCCAATGATGGCCGAATTTACATGAGTTGGAGTGAAAAGATTGAAAACGGCCACGCATTACGATTTAGTATCCTGGAGGGAAACCAATGGACTAAACCTAAAACAATAGCTGAAGGTGACAACTGGTTTGTCAATTGGGCTGATTTCCCTTCTATTGCTGTTTTGGATGATGGCGTATTAGCCGCCCACTGGCCGGCCAAAAGTGGCAAGGACACCTATGCCTATGATGTAAACATTTCATTCTCAAAAGATGGCGGCGATACCTGGAGCGCGCCTATGATACCTCATCGCGACGGCACTCAAACAGAGCACGGCTTCGTTTCACTGCTGCCATGGCACCAAAATCGCTTA